>JBIPOX010000028.1:0-8422 GCA_044378785.1 Novosphingobium sp. | reverse complement strand
GCCGAGGCCGAGGCCAAGGGCATCGCCTTCGATGCCGACGCGGTGCGCCAGTTCGCCAATCCGCGCAATGCCGCCGCCGGATCGCTGCGCCAGAAGGATGCACGGGTTACGGCGCGCCGGCCGCTGCGTTTCCTTGCCCATGGCTGGGGCGCGGCAAGCGAGATACCGCACGCCAACCAGTTCGGCATGATGCAGCAGGTGCTCGATTGGGGCGTGCCGGTCTCGCCGCTGCTGGCGCGCTGCTTCACGCTCGACGAGATGATCGCGCATTACCGCCAGCTTGCCGAAATGCGCGCTGGCCTTGGCTACGAGATCGACGGCGTTGTCTTCAAGGTCGACCGGCTCGACTGGCAGCAACGGCTGGGCTTTGTCGCCAAGGCGCCGCGCTGGGCAATCGCGCGAAAGTTTCCCGCCGAGCGCGCCGAAACCACGCTGGAGGCAATCGACGTACAGGTCGGGCGCACTGGCAAGCTGACCCCGGTTGGCCGTCTGGCGCCGGTGCTGGTCGGCGGAGTGACCGTAACCAACGTGACCCTGCACAACCGCGACGAGATCGCGCGGCTGGGCGTGCGGCCAGGCGACCGGGTAGTGATCCAGCGCGCCGGCGACGTTATCCCGCAGGTTGTGGATAACCTCACGCGCGAGACGGAGCGCGCCGCTTTTGTGTTCCCCGACCACTGCCCCGAGTGCCGGTCCGAAGCTGTCGCCGAGGAGGGCGAGGTCGATGTCCGCTGCACTGGCGGGCTGATCTGCCCGGCGCAAAGAACCGAGCGGTTGCAGCACTTTGTCAGCCGGGTTGCGCTCGATATCGAGGGCCTGGGCAGCAAGACGATCGCCGATTTCTTCGCGCGCGGCTGGCTCGAAAGCCCGGCCGACATCTATCGCTTGAGCCAGCGCCGCGCCGAAATCCTGGCGCTCGATGGCTGGCAGGAAAAGTCTGTGGACAATCTGTTGACAGCGATCGAGGCGAAGCGCGCGCCCGATGCCGCGCGGCTGCTGTTCGGGCTGGGCATCCGCCATGTCGGTGCTGTCACGGCGCGCGACCTGATGCGCCAATTTGTCGTTATGCCAGCCCTGCGCGAGGCAGCGCAAAAGGCGCAGGCGGGCGATGCGGAGGCCTTGGCCGAACTGCTCTCGATCGACGGGGTCGGCCCTGCGGTCATCGAGGCTCTGGGCGATTTCTTCCACGAGGAGCACAACCGGCAGGTGTGGGACGATCTGTTGGCCGAGGTCGCGCCGCTGCCCTATGTCATCGAGACCCGGGACAGCGCGGTAGCAGGCAAGACCGTGGTGTTCACCGGCAAGCTAGAGACGATGAGCCGCGACGAGGCCAAGGCCCAGGCCGAACGGCTTGGCGCCAAGGCGGCGGGATCGGTTTCGGCCAAGACCGACCTGGTCGTGGCTGGCCCCGGTGCCGGTTCAAAGTTGAAGAAAGCCGCGGAACTGGGCATCGCAGTGATCGACGAGGCCGAATGGGCCCGGATTGTGCAAGAGGCGGGGTAGGATGCTGGAGGAATACCACAAGATTGCAGTGCGGATTGCCGAACTGCTGCGCGCGCGCGGCGAGAAGATCGCGGTGGCCGATGGCGCGACTGGCGGACTGATCGCTGCCTCGCTGCTCACTGTGCCTGGCGCGCTGTCGTTCTATGTCGGCGGCGGCGTGGTTTATTCGGCGCGGGCGCGCGCGGCGCTTTATGGCCTGCCGGAGGAGACCTTCAAGGGCATGCGTTCGGCAACCGAGGACTATGCGGCGCTTCAGGCCCGCGCGATCCGCGACAACTTCGGCGCGGAATGGGGCATTGCCGAATCGGGAGCGGCGGGTGGCAGCAAGCATCCGATGGGCACCGCTTCGGGGCGCAGCTGTGTCGGCGTGGCCGGGCCGGGTGGCTTGTCGGCAACGCAGCTGACCGAGACGCAGAGCGATGACCGCATCGCCAACATGCAGGCCTTCACTCGCCGGGCGCTGGAGTTTCTCGAAGCGACGCTGAGGGCCTGACAGGCCGATACGGGGGAGGGGACGATGACAGTGGGGCTTACGGTCGACGAGGTGCTGACCACGACGCGCACGGTGCGCAAGCGGCTCGATGTGACCCGCAAGGTGCCGCGCGCGCTGATCGAGGAGTGTCTGGAAATCGCCTTGCAGGCACCCAACGGCTCGAACCTCAACCGCTGGCGCTGGATCGTGGTCGACGATCCCGACATGGTCGCGCGGCTCGCCGCCGAATACCGCAAGGCGACCCATTGGTCGCCCCGGGGCGCGGGTGGGTCGGACGAGACCGGCAATGCTGCTGCCATCTACAAGCGCGTCGAACGAGGCGCGCAGCTGCTCGATTCGTCGATGGCGCTGGCCGAGAAGTTCGACCGGGTTCCGGCGATTGTCGTGCCGCTGATGCGCGGGCGCACCGATGGCATGAGCACCTTTGACCAGTCGGGCATGTGGGGCTCGATCTATCCAGCGATCTGGAGCTTTTGCCTGGCTGCGCGCGAACGCGCGCTAGGCACGGCCTGGACTACGGCCTCGTGCATGCGCGAGCGCGAGGTCTGCGAAGTGCTGGGCGTTCCGTTCGAGAAATTCACCCATATCGGCATGATGCCACTCGCCTTCCATGAAGGCGACAGCTTCCGCAAGGCCTGGCGCAAGCCGCTGGCCCAGGTGCTGACGTGGAACTCGTTTGAAGGCTAGACAATCGGACGGCCGCCGGGGGGCGACAAGGGGGGCATCATGATCGGCAAATTCTTCGAGCGGCTGGAGCGCGATCTTGGTGCACCCATCGAGGTTCGCGGCTTCGGTTCGGGCTGGTTTTCCGGATTTTTCGCGCTGCTTTTCGCCATTTCCGGTTTCGGCATGGTGGTTGCGCTGCGCTATCCGGACTGGTTCGCAATGCCCGAACTGCAGGTTATCAAAGATTGGGCCGGCTTTCGCACCGCGATCCACGCAATCCTGCTGACCAGCTACGCGCTGGCCCTGCTCAGCTTGCTGCTGCGGCCCAGAAAGGCGCTGGGCACCACAGCGCTGGTGATCTGCCTTGCCGCCACGCTGCTGGGCGGCAGCAATGTCCAGCCGAGCGAGACGGCAAGCTGGGGCATTTTCTTCGGTCTCGATTTCTTCGTGGTCAACCTGCTCGTCACCGGTTTCATGTTCGCGCCGATCGAGCGGCTGTTGCCGCACCGGACCGAACAGCGCCTGTTCCGCATCGAGTGGCGTGAGGACCTGTTCTACTATCTGGTCAGCTCGATGCTGGTGCAGTTGTTCGCTTTCCTCGCGCTGGCGCCGCAGGCCTTTGTCAATGCCCAGACCAGCAATTGGGACCAGTTCCGGTTGTGGGTCTCGAACCTGCCGTGGGTAGTGCAATTCGTGCTGGCGGTGATCCTCTCGGACCTGTTCCAGTACTGGTATCACCGCCTGTTCCACAAGGTGCCGTTCCTGTGGGGCTTTCATGCGGTCCACCATTCGGCCAAGGCGATGGACTGGCTGGCGGGCGCGCGGATGCATTTCGTCGAGGTTGTGCTGCTGCGCGGGGTAACCTCGCTGCCGCTGTTCACCCTGGGTTTTGCGCCATCGGTGCTGCAGGCCTACATCGGCTTCGTCTACGTCTATTCCTCGCTGCTCCACGCCAATCTCGCCGGGGATTTCGACCAGCTCGGGCACTGGATTGCGACGCCGCGTTTCCATCACTGGCATCACGGGCTGGAAGCCGAAGCGGTCGACGTGAACTTTGCCATCCACCTGCCTTTACTCGACAAGCTGTTCGGTACTTTCCACCTACCGCCGGGTCGCTGGCCGCAGGGCTATGGCGTGCCCGAGGCAGTGCCGCTCGGCTATTGGGCGCAGGCCAGATACCCGTTTGTTCGCAAGCCGAGCGGCTAGGGTCAGGACCCTAGCTCATGGTTTGCCGATCGTCTCGCGGCCCATCTGCTCGATAAAGGCGAGCGCCGTGTCGAGCGGCGCGCCGCCCGTGGTCATGTCGAAAGGCGGTATCGCGAGCAGCCGCGTGACCCCGAGTTCGCGTGCATAGGCCAGCTGCTCCGGTCCCTGGACCAATGCCTGGCCAAGGGTGATCTCGTAAGGCAGGTGCGAGCGCCCAGCGCTTTGCCGGTGTTCGTTGATCGTCGCGATATTGGCCGCGACCTGATCGAGGCTGTCGCCGCCGATCTCGACCCAGCCGTCGCACAGCCTGCCCGCGCGGCGCAGCGCACCCGGCGATGCACCGCCCAGCTCGATCGGAATGCCCTTGACGCCCTCGACCTTCTGGATCGGCTTGGGCTCGAAATTGATCGGCGGAAAATCGAAGAACTCGCCGTGGTGCTCGATCTCCTCTTCGCTCCACAGCCGCCGCAGCAAGGGAATGATCTCGTCGGCGATCTTGCCGCGCTTGGTGAAATCGACGCCGACCGCGTCGAACTCGGCGCGCAGCCAGCCGACGCCTGCGCCAAGGGTAACCCGGCCGCCGCTGATCCGGTCGAGCGTGACCAACTGGCGCGCGATCATCAGCGGGTGGCGTAGCGGCAGGATATAGACATTGGTCGCGAGCCGGATCGTGCTGGTCGCTGCGCCCATGGCGGCGAGCATGATCCACGGATCGTAGAGCGGGGTCTTCGATGGCGTGATCGGCAGGCCGCTGTCGGTATAGGGATATTCGGCCGGCATGGTTGCGGGAAAGAACAGGTGCTCGGGCAGCCAGACCGATTCGAAGCCCGCTGCTTCGGCGGCTTGCGCCAATTGCGCATAATTGCGCGGGTTGGAGCCGATCAGGCAAAATCCGTATTTCATCCTTGCCCCCTATTTGCTGCGCTTATTCCTCGTCGAAATCGACGACGATCTCGCCGGAAATGTCCTCCAGCGCAGCGCGCACCGTATCGAGCGAGACTGTGTCGGGCACCAGGACTTCGGCGCGGGCGCGAAACAGCATGCCGCCGGTCCATGCTCCTTGTTCGGTTGCGGTCTCGAGCAGCTCGATGCTGACGCCAAGCCCGGCCAAGGCAGTCGAAACCTCACGCACGATGCCGGGCCGGTCAGCCCCGACCAGCGCGAAGCCGAGCCTGCGCCCGGTCAGCCCTGTGCCATCGGCGACAGGTTCGATGCTGATCCGCAGGCCTTCCGCGTCCATCCGGGTGGTAGCGCGCTTGAGCTCGGCCAGGCCGCTCTGCGGCAGGTCGACGAGCACCGATCCGACGTAGGATCCGCCAAGCCGGGCGAAGTGGCTTTCGAGCCAGTTGCCACCGGCATCAGCGATGGCGTCGGCCAGCGACTGGGTCAGGCCGGGTCGGTCCGCGCCAACCGCCATGACGATGATCTGCATGCCGTGACCTCCATAGCCGCTGCCTCAGGCGCGAATCCCGCGATTACGCATAACAGGCGCGGGACGTTTGCGCAGCCAAAGGATCGACCAGTCGCCACGTGCTTCGCGGGCCGCCAGCCGGAAGCCGGCGCGGCGGCAGGCGCGGCGCACCTGAGCCTCCTGGCTAGTCAGCAGGCCGGAAAGCAGCAGTGAGCCGCCTGGCACCAGCGCGTGCCCGAACTGGAGAGCGAGCGCGATCAGCGGCCCGGCGAGGATATTGGCGATAATCAGGTCATAGGGTCCGCGCGCCGCCAGCAGCGGGTGCTCCATGCCATCGGCGAGCGTGACCGTCAGCTCGCCAGCGCGTGCGCCCAGCGGCACCCGATTGATTGGGGCATTGTCGAGAGTCACCGTGACGCTCAGCGGGTCGATGTCGGAGGCGGTCATGATCGCGCGCGGCCACAGTGCCAGCGCCGCGAAAGCGAGCAGGCCGGTGCCGGTGCCGACATCGAGGCCATTGCGCGCCTGCATGCCAGTGCGCCGCATCCGGTCGAGCATGGCCAGGCACCCGGCCGTGGTTTCGTGATGGCCAGTGCCAAAGGCTTGCCCGGCCGGAATGACGAAGCCGGTCTCGCCCGGCGAAACGTCTGCCGGATGCTCGGGGGTGTGGACGACAAACCGCCCGGCGCGGATCGGGTCGAGCCCTCTCTGGCTTTCGCTGACCCAGTCGATATCGGGCACCTTCTCGGCGACGAGCTCTATCGAGTGGGCCGCGAACAGCGCCGAGACTGCCGCGCGGTCCGCCTTGCCGGGCTTGCGCGGCAGCCAGGCCTCGAGCAGCCATTCGTCGGGTCGTTCGGCGCTGATCTCGCTTCCGGCCAGGACGATGCGCTCGTCCCAGTCGGGCGCGTCCTCGTGCGCGAGCAGTGCCGCCTCGACCGCCTCGCGCGGGACGCGCACGCTCAGTTTCCAGCTTGTCGTCACTGCTGCGCGATCAGGCCGGGAGGCTCATGGCGTGGCGGCGAACCCGCACTGGCGCTGCTCCATGGCGATCTGCTTGGTGATCCGCACTGCGTTCTGGGCATAGGCCTCGGTTACAGAGCCCTTGGTGACTTCCTTGCCGCGCATCGGGCTGACCTCGGCGCACAGGTGGAAGACGCGCGGCGAATCCGAACGGGTTTCGCCTGCAGGCGGCGCGATCCAGTAGACCACGTCGAGCCCGTTGGGGTTGGCCTCGCTCTTGGTCGCTTCGGCCACGGCCTCGCTGTCGCGGGCAATTTCCTGCGCTTGCGCGGCGACGGCAGGCGAACAGGCGGTGGTCGGCTGGCCCGACTTGATCTGGCTGGCGCACAGATTCATGTCCTCGGTATATTGTTCGACCGACGGCGGCTCGAAATCGATGCCGATCACGGTAGCGAGCAGGGCCAGCGCGACCCCGACTCCGCCAGCGATCTTCTTGTTCTTGGGGTCCATGTCCTTGTCCATGAAGATCAGGACAATCAGCGGCAGGAAGGCGATCATCGTGATGATCGCGCCTAGCTGGTTCTGGACAAAGAAGCGGAAACCGTCGGCCTTGCTGGCCGGATCGTGGCGGTTGGCCTTTTTCCAGAGGATCGAGCCAGCAATCGCGAAGACCGCGATGACCACCAGCAGGCCGATCAGCAGCGGCAGGTTGCCAGTGGCGAACTTGCCCTGCTTGAGAAAGACTATCCCGGCGATCTCGGTGCCGATCGCCACCAGCCAGCAAAGCCCGGCATAGATGCGCAGGCGCTTGGCCGCACCCTTCTGGTCCTGCGTTGCTGCCCAGGCCTTGGTGATGTCTTCCGCTTCAGCGGGCTTGTTATCGCTCATCTTCGCAACCCCCAAAAATGCTTGGCGTGCGCAGCCCGTCAATCGCTCCGCACGCGGGCAATTGCCTAACCGATGCGACAAATCGAGGCCAGCCAAAAACTCCGCAGGGCAGGCGAGGCAGGCTAGCGGGGAGCCTGCGCTTCCCTGGCCAGCCGCTCGTCGAGACGCGCCGCAAGGGTATCGGCATAGGCGCGGCAGGCGCTGCCATCGCCGCTCAGCGATCCGGCCAGCAACCGCTTGCGCATCTGCGAGGACGAAGGGTGCGGGGTGAGCAGGATATCGCATTCGAGCGCGCCGAGCCGGTCGAGCGAAGCGCGATAGGCGGCCAGGTATGCCGGATACGCGCTGAACCGATAGCTGTCCGAGCTGACTGCCGAGAGGCTGTCGGCAAAGACAATCGTGCGGCAATCGCTGCCTGCGCAAGCTTGCCAGCGCCAGCTCAGCGCGCCCGACGTGTGCCCGGGCGTCGCAAGCGGGGTGAGCGCGATCTCGCCAAGCCTAACCGGCTCGCCGGGGGTGACGCGGCCATCGACGCGTACCGGCGCAAACGGCTTGAGCGTGCCATGCTGCGGATCGTCGCTTGCTGCCTCGCCGCTGGTCAGCACCGGGGCTGCTGCCGCCGAAGCGAGCATCCGCGCGCCGGTCAGCGCCTGCAAGCGCGCCGTGCCGCCGACATGGTCGAAATGCTCGTGGCTGTGGAGCAGCAGCTTGACGTCGCCGGGGCGCAGGCCCAGCCGCTCGATATTGGCAGCGATGACCTGTGCGCCCTTTTCGGTCGCGCCGTCGATCAGGACATGGCCTGCCTCGCCAGTGATCAGGATCGCGGCAATCCCGCAGGTGCCCACGTAGTAACTGTTGCCGTGAATGCGGAACGGCGGACCGGCCTTGTCCCAATCGTCGAAGTCGGTGCAGGCCTGAGCCCATTGGCTGGCGGCAGGCGCGTCTGGCCGAGCGACCGGGCTGGACGCGGCTTCGTTAGCGGCGCAGGCACCAAGCCACGAGGCGGCAAGCAGAATCGCCGATATGCGCAAGGGGAGCATTGGCTTGGCATAGCGCGATTTGCCGGTCGGGGGAAATCCGGTGCCCTTGCCCCAAAGGTTTACCCATGCCGCGCTTGCGCCTGCGTCCGATTTGTCTAAGGGAAGGGCCAATTGCAGACGCCATTGGCAAACAGGGAACCCCGCGAAGATGGCCCAAGCCGGCACCAGGAACCGACCGCTCTCACCGCACTTGCAGATCTGGAAATGGGGGCCGCACATGGCCGCCTCCATTCTCAACCGGATGACCGGCGT
>JBIPOX010000221.1:0-3785 GCA_044378785.1 Novosphingobium sp. | reverse complement strand
CGGCGCACCGCACCTTGTCGCGACACTCAATCGCATCCGTCTGCCTTTCAATGTCTCAAGCAACGGCCAGGCCATGGCACTCGCGGCGCTGGCCGATCAGGGCTTCGTCGAGCACTCGCGGCTCCACAACCTTGCCGAGCGCACCCGCTTTGCCGAACGCATCGCCGCCATGGGCAACCATGGCTTGCGCCCCTTGCCGAGCGAGGCCAACTTCGTGCTGATCCTGTTCGAGGGCGCGCTTTCGGCAGAGGTGGCCTACGAGGGGCTGATGGAGGCAGGCTACATCGTGCGCTGGTTGCCCGGGCAAGGCTTGCCGCAGGGCCTGCGCATCACCATCGGCAGCCGCGAGCAGATGGATGCGATTGCCGACGCGCTGGCCGCGATGGCGGAGGCTTTGCGGTGAGCTTCTCGAACCTGGCGATCATCGGCCTTGGCCTTCAGGGCGGGTCGATCGGGCTGGCGGTTCAGCAGTATCTGCCCGGCGTGCGCACCACCGGCTACGACGCCGATCCCGCGACTCGCACCCGGGCGCGCGAACGCGGGTTGGTCCACGAAGTGTTCGAGACCGCGCCGGAGGCCGTGCGCGATTGCGATCTCGTCATCTTCTGCGTGCCGCCCGGGGTAATGGGCGAGGCCGCGCGCGAGGCCGCCCCGGCCCTACCCGCCAATGCACTGGTCAGCGATGTCGGCTCGTGCAAGCAATCGATCGCCGCGGCGCTTGCCGAAGCACTGCCGCACCACGCCATCATTCCCGCCCACCCGGTCGCCGGTACCGAGCATTCCGGCCCCGATGCGGGCTTTGCCAGCCTGTTCCGCAACCGTTGGTGCATCGTCACGCCGCCCGAGCCGACCGACCTGCTCAAGCTCACCGCGCTGGTCGAGTTCTGGGAAGCACTGGGTGCAAATGTCGAGATCATGGATGCTGCGCACCACGATCTTGTGCTCGCGGTTACCAGCCACCTGCCGCATCTGATTGCCTATACCATCGTCGGCACTGCCTCGGACCTCGAGGATGTCACCCAAAGCGAGGTCATCAAGTATTCGGCTGGCGGTTTTCGCGATTTTACTCGCATCGCCGCCTCCGATCCGACCATGTGGCGCGACGTGTTCCTTGCCAACAAGGAGGCCGTGCTGACCATGCTGCAGCGCTTCACCGAGGACCTGACCGCGCTGCAACGCGCGATCCGGGTCGGCGATGACAAGGCGCTGTTCGAGCACTTCACCCGCACCCGCGCAGTGCGCCGCTCGATCATCGAGGAAGGGCAGGACGACGACCGGCCCGATTTCGGACGAAGCGATCACGGCGGCTAGGACAGCAGGAACACCCCAGCGACCAGCCACATCACCGCGGTCGACAGCCAGCCGCCCGCCTCGAGCCAGCCCGAAATCGCCAGCTCGCCCATTACCGCCCGGTTGCGCGCAATCAGCATGGTCACCACCATCAGCGGCGGCGCCAGCAGGCCGTTGACTACTGCAGCCCAGTAGAGCGCCTTCATCGGATCGATGCCGATGAAGTTGAGCGCGATCCCGCCGGCCGTGGCAACCGCGATGACCCCGTAGAAGGCCTTGGCCTCGCGCGGCTGGCGATCGAGGCCCTCGGTCCAGCCGAAGGTCTCGCTGACCGCATAGGCCGCACTGCCCGCCAGGATCGGAACCGCAAGCAGGCCGGTGCCGATGATCCCCACGGCGAACAGCGCGAAGGCAAGATCGCCCGCGATCGGGCGCAAAGCCTCTGCCGCCTGCGCCGCGCTATCGATCTCTCGAACGCCATTGGCATGGAGCGTGGCAGCGGTGGCGATGACGATGAACAGCGCGACCAGATGCGAAAATCCCATGCCGATCAGCGTGTCTGTGCGGATCCGCTTCAGCTCTGGTCCGGCGCGGCTCGGGCTGACGTGGAGCGGCTTGATATGGCGGCGGTGCTGTTCCTCGACCTCCTGCCCCGCCTGCCAGAAGAACAGGTAGGGACTGATCGTAGTGCCGAAGATCGCGACCAGCGCCATCGCGTGCGGCTGGTCGAAGACGAAATGGGGGACAAGCGTCCCATAAAGCGCTTCGCCGACCGGTACGTCCGCCACGAACACCACCCCGACATAGGCGAACAGCGAAAGCGTCGCCCACTTGAGGATCCGGGCATATCGGGCGTAACTGAGGAACACCTCGAGCGTCACGCTGACCACTCCGAAGGCCACCGTATAGGCCAGCACCGGCCCGGGGACCACCAGCGCCAGCACCGCCCCCATCGCGCCAAGATCGGCGCCCAGGTTGATGACGTTGGCGACCAGCAGCATCAGCACGACCGCGCGCAGCAGCCAGGGCGAATAATGCTGGCGCAGGTTCTGCGCGATCCCCTTGCCGGTAGTCGCACCGATCCTTGCGCAGATCGCCTGGATCGCGGCGAGCAGCGGGAAGCCGAAGAACATCGTCCACGCAAGGCCATAGCCGAACTGCGCGCCGACCTGGCTGTAGGTGCCGATCCCCGAGGGATCGTCGTCGGCTGCGCCGGTGACAAGACCGGGACCAAGCACCGAAAGCGGGGATCTGCGGCGGGGCCTGATCATGCCGCGCGCTGGTTGAGAACGGTGATAGCCTCTGCCACCCGCGCCTCGACCGCTTCGCGCGCCAGGTCCGGCGCAATCGCCTCGCCAACCCGGTAAGTGACCACGCCGGGCCGCTTGATCCAGCCTTGGTAAAGCGGGCCGCTGTCAACCGCGACCGGAACAACCGGCAGACCGAGCAGCTTGTATAGCCCGGAAAACCCAGCCTGAATGGGATGGTCCGCGCCGTGCGGCACGCGGGTACCTTCGGGGAAGATCGCGAGCAGCCGCCCCTCACGCTCATGGCGACGGGCAGCCGTCAACATCGCCCGCAAAGCACTCGCACCCTGATCGCGCTCGACCGCAATCAGGCCATATGCCTCGCCGATCCTGCCCCACAGCGGGATGCGCAGCAGCTCGGCCTTGGCAAAGACCGCTGGCCGAGGGAGCAGCGCGGGCAGGTCGATTGCCTCGAAAAAACTTTCATGGCGCAGGGCGACCAGGGCGCCCTGACTCGGCAGCTCGCCCTCGAGCCTGACTTCGATTCCGAGCAGCAGCCGCGCGCAAAGCCGGTGATACCGTGACCAGTTGTCGCAAATGCACCGCATCACCTCTCGGGAGAAAGGCTTGAGGAGCAGTGCAGCGAGAACGAACAACAGCGAGCCCAGATAGAAGGCTATGTAAAACAGCACCGAACGAATGAGGTGCAAAGCGACCAAAGGCTCAATCCTGCAGCTGGGTCATCAGGCGACGGGCCGCGTACTTGTGAAACTCCTTGAACAGGTCCCGCAGGCTGGGCTTGGTGCTGACCGCATCGCGCACGATAATGAAATCTGGCGGCATCAGCCGCTCAAGTTCCAGCGCGGCGCGGCGCATATGCCAGTCGGATGTCACCAGCCGCACCGAATTGGCCTTGTTACGCGCCAGCCAGCGCGCGGTTTCTGCGGCGTTTGAACGGGTGTCGTAGGATTCGAAACCAAGCGTGACGCAGCATTTCATGCGACTTGCCGGAATCTCGTATTCGGCCCGGAATTCGCCCGGTTTGACATTCTGATCGACACCCGAAACGAGCAGGCGCGGTGCCTGCTTGGTTTCGATCGCGGCCAGTCCGCGCGCGACCCGGCCACCGCCGCCAGTAAACACCACGGCGGCATCGGTGCGCGCTTTTCCTGCTGGCTGCGGCAAGAGCATAGCGAACCATGCAAATGACAGCACCCACACGAGCAACACCAATGCGACAAGCCTGCG
>JBIPOX010000199.1:0-3941 GCA_044378785.1 Novosphingobium sp. | reverse complement strand
CATCTTGCGCAGCGCGTGCATCACTGTCAGCCGCGCTGTCGTCATCGCCAATGCCACTGCCGCCAACGGTACCAGCGCCAACAGCAACCAGTCGGTCCAGCCCAATGCGCCGCTCTCGACCAGGCCCGCGCCCAGCCCGGCGAACCGCTCGCCCAGAAACAGGATGACGACGACGGCAAGCGCGAAGCCGACTATGCCGCCGCCTGCCGCATCGACCCCGATCGAGCGCTGGAACACGCGGGCGATCTGCGCATCGGTGCCGCCAAGCAGGTGGACGATCTCGATGGTCTCGCGATTGGTGCCTAGTGCGGTGCGCGCCGCCATCAGCACTGCCGCTGCAAGTGCCATGGCGAGCAGCACGACCAGCGCGATCGCGAGCCATTGCAGCGAGGCAATGGCCTCGTAGACTGGCTCAAGCCAGCCCGATTGCGCATCGACGCGGGCCGCTGGCGCGACTCCGGCGAGCGCTGTGCGCACTTCGTCGACTCGGTCGGGATCGGCTCGGTCGGCAAGCTGGACGTCGATAAGCGCTGGCACGGGCACTGTCATGCCGCCCGCCGCTCCGCCTGCTTCCCCCAGCCAGGGCTCGATGAGGCGGTCGATTTCGGCCTGTGGGACCAGTCGCACCGCAGTCACACCCTCAAGCTCGCGCAGCCGCTCCATCGCCGCACTGGTCTGCGCGCTACGCTCAGCGCTGCGCGCCTCGACGATCTGGACCGTGAGGCCACCTTCGAGGCCGGCTTGCGCCGATACAACCGTGTTGCGCAGCGCCAGCCCGGCAGCCAGCGCAATCGCAGTCATCGCCACCATGATAGCGATCACCCAGGGCATTGGTCCCGACAGGCGCGACTGCGGCACCAGCTCGGCATCGCTGGCACCGGTCACCGCGCGCATTGCTCCAGTGATGCGCGTCTCGAGCAGTTCGACCGCGTTCATGATGCTGGCCCGTTGCGCGGGGCGGTCGGCGAGGCCTTGCGGGGCGGAAAACGCAAGGCTCCGGTGGGATCCGAAAGCTGTCCCTTGTTGAGCCGTATGATCAGCGAATCCGGCACTTTCTGGAGCAACTGCACATCGTGGGTGGCCACCACGACCGTAGTACCGAGCCCGTTCAGCGCCTCAAACAGACGCAGCAATTTGAGCGCCATGTCAGGATCGACGTTGCCAGTCGGCTCGTCGGCGACCAGCACGTCGGGCCGGGCGATGACCGCGCGCGCAATCGCGACCCGCTGTTGCTCGCCGCCAGACAGGGTTGCAGGCCGCGCGTCCAGCCGGTCGGCCAGCCCCACCCATTCGAGCATGTCGGTGACCGGACGGCGCAGGTCTCTCTCGCTGGCCCCCGCCACCCGCAGCGGCAGCGCGACATTGTCGAAGGCCGACAAGTGGCCGACCAGCCGGAAATCTTGGAAAACCACGCCGATCCGGCGGCGCAGCAAGGGCAGGCGTTCGCGCGGCAAGGTAATCGCGTCGGCCCCGAACATGCGGATCATCCCGCGCGAGGGCCGCTGCGCCAGATACAGCAGGCGCAGCAGCGAGGTCTTGCCCGCGCCGCTTGCTCCGGTGAGAAAATAGAACCGGCCCGGATAGAGCGTGAACGACAGGTTGCTCAGCACCTCGCGATCGGTGCCATAGCGCAGCCCGACATTGTCGAACTGGACGATTTCCTCTCCTGCGGGCGGGCTCATGGCAATGGTGATACTCGATCTGGCGCTGATTACGGGCCCATAGCCGCCTATGAGTGTGGAAAAAAGGGCACGATGCTTGCTGCGCGCGCTGACGGCATGCTTTACGGAACGCTCATGATCATTGCGTGCCCTGCTTGCTCGACCCGTTACGTCGTCCCGGACGAGGCGATCGGCGTCGACGGGCGCACGGTGCGCTGTGCCAAATGCCGGCACAGCTGGTTCCAGGACGGGCCCGAACTCGAGCTGGCAACCCTGGCCCCTGCTCAGGCCGCAGCCCAGCCGATGCCTGCTCCTCCGGTTCGCGAGCCGGAACCGGCAGCCGCACCTGCCGCACCGGCACCGGCCGAACCAGCTCCAGTATCACAGTCGCCAGCCCCGGCGTGGTCCGACGAGCCGCAGGAAACCGTTGCAGACGACAAGCTTGCGCCAACCGGACACGAGGATTTCGATCGGCGCGACCCGTATGACGACGAGCCGGCCTCGTCTGCCTGGCCAGACGACGACCAATCCAGTTTCGATCACAGCCCCCCGTTCCGCCCGCGCCGCAATACGACCCGGCTGCTGATGATCGCAGCGATCATCTTCGCCTGCGTGGTTCTGGGCGCGACTGCGTGGATCTGGCGCTATGGCCTGCCTGGCTGGATGCCGGTGGCCAGCACTGCCTTCGCCGAAGGCCAGCCCGAACTGGTCCTGGACTTCCCGCCCAACCGGCAGGACCGGCGCACCCTGCCCAATGGCGCGGAGTTCTTCGGGGCCAGCGGCACTGTCACCAATGTCGGCGATATCGAGCGTTCGGTTCCCTCGATCCTGATCGTGATGCGCGATGCGCGTGAGCGAATCGTCTACTCCTGGGAAGTGATCCCGCCCAAGCGCAGGCTTGCGCCCGGCGAGAGCGTAACCGTCAACGAAGCAGTCACGGACGTGCCCAAATCCGCCGTTGCTGCCGAAATCGGCTGGAAGCCGGGCTGACGCGCCCTGCCCGGCAAGCAACGAGAAATCGCCGCACCGCCGCTTGCAGCTTGTGTGACCCTTTGCTAATGGCCCGCTCCTGCCTAGGGTCGGCGCATGCGCCATCCCGTCTGATTTAGCGGTCGTGGCGGAATTGGTAGACGCGCAACGTTGAGGTCGTTGTGGGCGAAAGCCCGTGGAAGTTCGAGTCTTCTCGACCGCACCAGACAGCCCTGTTCCAAACCGGAATTTCGCCTTCGGGCGAGCCTCGCGCGCCAATTGGCGCTAGAGGCCGACTCGACCGGCACGCCTGACCCGCCAGCGCCGCAATCCGGTGACGAACAGGAGCAGCGGCATTAGCCCGGCAACCGCAACCAGCAATCGCCCGGCGAGGCCGCCCGCCGATCCATCGTGGAGCGGATGAAGCCAGGCGTTGACGGTAGACCCCATTGCACCCCGGCGGGCATCCTGCACCGCGAGCGCGCGGCCCGTCACCCCATCGACCCAGACAAAACTGTGCGGGAACCGCCAGCTCGGATCTCCGGGCACTTGCATGCGCAAGCGGTAAACGCTGCCCCGGGTTGGCGGTGTCTCGATCCACGCAAGCTGTGCCCCGGGCAAGGCAAGCCTGGCCACCTGGATCGCCTGCGAGGGAGGGATTGCCTCAACGCCGCTGGCCATTGGCGCTCCGGGAGGCACACTCGGTGCCGGATCGACCGGCAAACCGGCAGCATTGAGCGCCGCATCGCTTTGCCTGGGCAGCGCCAGCATGATGCCGGTCACGGTCAGGATCGACAGGAACAGGAAGCCGGACAGGCCAGTCAGCTTGTGCCAGTCGCGCAAGCTGCGCTGGGGCGGGGCATGACGCCGCACGCGCAGCGCCTTCATCCACGATCCGCGCGGCCACCACGCCCACAGCCCGCTGAGCAGCAGGGCGAGCAGGCTAAAACCCAGCCATCCCAGCACCTTGCCGCCGGTCTCGCCCAGCAGCAGGCGAAAATGCAGATCATAGACGAAGGTCATCGCGTATTCGCCCCAGTAGTCGCGGCGCAGCACCTGGCTGCCGTCGGGCGACAGCCAGACCATCATCGGGCGAAACCCATGGCCTGCACGCTCGGGCGGATCGTAATAGCGCGCCGGGATCGCGCCGGGCTTGTCCGTCACCTCGAACCGCCAAGGCCCCTGCTTGTCGGGATAGGCCTTGCGCACGGTAGCCAAAGCCTGATCCCAGTCCGGCGGGCCAGAGCCTTCCACCCGGATTTCGGGATGCAGCAGCACATCGATTTGCGGATAGAAGGCGAGGATCGAGCC
>JBIPOX010000358.1:0-2506 GCA_044378785.1 Novosphingobium sp. | reverse complement strand
GGCTGATGGCCCGTTCCAACAGTTTTAACGAGACGCGCGACTACGTGGAGCACATCCAAGCTGCCGATCCCCGGCGCTTGCCAGGCGAAACGCTCGACGTGATCGCATCGGGAATTGCCTCGGGCAAACTGCGCGCGGGGGACCTCTTCGTCTCCGATGCCAAGTCCCAGGCCACCGGACGGCTCGCAGCCGACAGGGCCTCGCTGGCAGGATACGAAGCCGACGCGCGCAAGCCGACCGCGAGCGAAACCACCATCTCGGGCGCGGCCGACACGCTGCTCAGCTATGCCAAGCCGCTTGCCGCCGAGCAACTTTACACCATTGCGCTGACCAAGACCGGCGTTGATGCCAACCGCACGCTCACCCGCCTCGGTATCGCCCAACTCGACCAGGGCAAGCTCGCCGAAGCGCAAGCGACTTTCGCCAAGGTCACCGGACCGCGCCAGCCCATAGCCAAGCTGTGGGCGGCCTATGCCGCGAGCAAGGCGAGCCCGCCTGCCGCAGCTCCGGTTGCCGCCGCGACGCCCAAGTAACAAGTTCGATCCGACACATTGCGAAAGGGCGGTCCCGATCGGGGCCGCCCTTTTCGTTTCGACGACAAGCAGTCAGGTTTCGACTGGCGAAAACTCGCCGCTGGCCTCGTCGAGCACTTGCAGCACGCCCTCCGAAATCGCGAAGAATGCGCCGCGCAGCTTGATCGCACCGTCGCGCTCCTTTCGCCGGATACACGGGAAGGTGCGCAGGTTCTCGATGCTCACCCGAACGCCGGCATATTCCATCGCCCGCTCGGCTGCATGACCGCTGATGCCATGGCGCGCCACTACAGGATCACGCGCCTCGTCGAGCAGGCCGATCCAGTCTGCAACGAAACCGCCTTCGCCCGGCTGTGCACCATGCATCTCGCGCGTCAAAGCCGCCTTGCAGCCGCCGCACATGCCGTGACCGAGCACGACAATCTGGCGCACTTCGAGCACCTGCACGGCAAATTCGAGCGCTGCCGAAACGCCGTGATGCCCGGGCGTGGTTTCGAATGGCGGGACCAGCGCAGCGACATTGCGGACCACGAACACCTCGCCGGGATCGAGATCGAAGATCTGTGCAGGATCGACCCGGCTATCCGAGCAGGCGATGATCATTACCTTGGGTGACTGCCCTTCCGCGGCCAGACGATCATAGCGCTGCTTCTGGATCTGGTAAGCACCCGACCGGAAACGATGATAGCCTTCAAGCAGTTGCGCGAATTCGGGCATCAGAACCGCTCGCCCCGGATCACCTCGACATCCCACATGGTGAGCAACAAACCGTGGCTGGTCAGGATCGGGGCGAGGGCATCGGCCAAAGCAGAAGCCCGCTCCTGCGAGGCGACGGTGAGGACCAGCGACTTGTCGGTGCCAGTCACATGCTCCTCGTGCCACAAGCCTTCGCGGCCCTTGCCGGCGCTGACCGGCAGGATCGTCCAGCCGGTAATGCCGACGGCGTCAATCGCACTGGTGACCCGGCGCACGATTGCCCGGTCCGAAAGAATCTCGATGCGTTTGCGGATCACCGTCTCGACCATGGTTTGTGCCTAGCCTCCGGTAAGCGCGCGCGCCAGCCACGAGATCAGGCCGATGCCGAACAGGATATTGAAGGGAAACGAGATGCTGAGCGACATGGCCAGGTAAATCCCGGGATCGGCCTGGGGAAGGGCCATGCGCAGCGCTGCCGGTACGGCGATATAGCTGGCGCTGGCACACAGGATACCAAGCGCAGCGACCGTGCCGGTATCGAGACCGAGCAGGACCCCGGTCACGGTCCCGAGCACGCCGTTGACCACCGGAAAGGCAATCGCCAGCAATGCCAACCGCCAGGCAATCGCCCGCGATTCGCGCAGCCGCCGTGCCGCCAGCAAGCCCATATCGAGCAGGAACAGGCACAACACGCCCCTGAAGCCGACATCGAATACCGGCTCGACACTGGCGAAACCCTTCGGCCCGGCGACCATGCCGATCACGAAGCTGCCGATCAGCAGGACGACCGAAGCGTTGAGGAAAACCTCGCGAAACAATTCGCTCCGGTCATGCAGCGCGTCGCTGCTGCCTGCGACGGCGACCGCTCCCTTGCGCGCCAACAGCAGGCCGGAAAGAATCGCCGGGGTTTCCATTACCGCGAGCACGGCGACCATATAGCCTGCCGCCGTAAGTCCCTGTGCACCAAGGATTTCCCCGGCGGTGACGAAAGTCACTACGCTGACCGAGCCGTAATGCGCGGCAACAGCGCCTGAATTGAGCGGGTCGAGCTTTCCGAACCCGCGCAGCACTGCCGCGACCCAGAACGGTATGAAAAAGCTGAGCGCTGCGCCCGCTGCCATTGCCGCCACCATGTCCACACTAAGGCCCGACTTGGCGACCGCTACGCCGCCCTTGAGACCAATCGCGATCATCAGATAGATCGACATCGCCTTGGCGAATTGCTCGGGGATCGCGAGGTCAGAGCGCATGACTGCGGCCAGGATGCCAAGCACGAA
>JBIPOX010000357.1:0-2508 GCA_044378785.1 Novosphingobium sp. | reverse complement strand
CTTGGCCGCCTCGCGCGAGCCGCGGGTATGGGTGGCGCGGGGCAGCATCGAGTACTCGCCAGTGACCCAGCCTTCGCCCTTGCCGCGCAGGAATGGCGGGATGCGTTCCTCCACGCTGGCGGTACAGATCACCCTGGTGTCGCCAAAGCTGACAAGCACCGAGCCTTCGGCATGCTTGGTATAGCCAGTGATGATCTCGATAGCGCGCATCTCGTCGGGCGCGCGGCCGGAAGGTCGCATGGGTTTCTCCAAAGATTGGGCTGCCCAGTTCGGTTTGTTCTGAGCCTGTCGAAGCGCCGTCCTTAGTTGCTTTGCCGCAGAATGAAAGAGCCGGACCGGGCCAGGTTCGGTACGAACGGGCTTTGGACTTTCGCGAAAGTGCTTAAGTAAGGCGCATGAGCATCATGCCGATTACCGAACTGACTGACCGCGCGCGCGACATCTTCCGGCGCGTGGTCGAGGGCTATATCGAAACTGGCCATCCGGTCGGCTCGAAAACGCTGGCGGGAACGGCGACGCTCAACCTTTCGCCTGCCTCGATCCGTTCGGTGCTGGCCGATCTCGAGCAGCTTGGCCTGCTCTCGGCCCCGCACACCAGCGCCGGACGGATGCCGACCGAGCGGGGGCTGCGGCTGTTCGTCGACGGGATGATGCAGGTCGCTGAGCCCAACTTGCACGAGCGAGCGGCGATCGAGCAGCGCTTGCTGGAGCCCGGCCCGATCGAGGCGGCGCTCGAAGCGACGAGTGCCGTGCTTTCCGAGCTGTCTGCCTGCGCGGGCGTGATCATGGTGCCGCGCCGCGAGCCGATGCTCGAGCAATTCTCGCTGTTGCGCTTGTCGGACGAGCGCGCGCTAGCAGTACTGGTGGGCGAGGATGGCGCAGTCGAGAACCGGGTGGTTGAGTTGCCGCGCGGCCTCGGTTCCGGCGCGCTGGAGGAAGCCTCGAATTATGTCACGGCGCAGCTGCGCGGTCGCACCCTGGCTCAGGCTGCGGCGCAGGTCCGCGCCCAGATTGCCGGTGGCGAGACCGCGCTCGACGAGGCGAGCCGCGAACTGGTGGAGCGCGGGCTGGCGGTATGGAGCGAGGATGCCGCGCGCCGCCCGGTGCTGATCGTGCGCGGTCAGGCGCGGCTGCTCGACGAGGAGGCGCTCGGCGATCTCGAGCGGGTGCGTTCGTTGCTCGAAGACCTGGAGAGCAAGCAGTCGGTCGCGCAACTGCTCGAACTGGCGCGCGACGCCACCTCGGCGCGGATTTTCATCGGTTCGGAAAACCGGCTGTTCGCCCTGTCGGGCTCTTCGGTAATCGCCTCGCCCTATCGCGACCGCGATGGCAGGGTGGTTGGCGTGGTCGGGGTTATCGGCCCGACGCGGTTGAATTATGCCCGGGTTGTCCCCATGGTGAACTTTACCGCGCGCACCCTCAGCAAGATGGGTCGCTGGACAGGCTCGTAGGCTGACAGAAAATACGCTGACTCAAGACACAAGGCGATCATGGACGACAAGAAGACCCCGCAGGACGATCCGGCGGTAGCAGAAGAATTGAAGGGCGTTCCCCAGGAACTGCTGGACACCGGCGAGTCCGGCGCTGGCGCATTCGGAGCGATTGGCGGCGAACTCGGCCGTCTGCAGGAGGAGCTTGAGGCGGCAAAGCAAGAGGTGCTTTACGCCAAGGCTGAAACGCAGAATGTGCGCCGCCGGCTCGAGAAGGACCTTTCGGACGCAAAGGCCTATGCCGCTACCGGCTTTGCCCGCGATATCCTCTCGGTGGCGGATAACCTTGCCCGCGCGCTCGATGCGATCCCTGCCGATCTGCGCGAGGACGACAAGATGAAGGGTCTTGTCGCCGGGCTTGAGGCGACCGGGCGCGAGCTCGACAAGGTGTTTGGCCTGCACGGCATCAGCCGCATCGCGGCGACCGGCCTGCCGCTCGATCCCAACCAGCATCAGGCGATGATCGAGATCCCCACCAATTATGCCGAACCAGGCACGGTGGTCCAGGAAATGCAGGCCGGATACATGATCCGCGACCGCCTGCTGCGCCCGGCCATGGTCGGCGTAGCGAAAAATCCGGATTGATCGGGACTACACGTCGATCGAGTCCTGCTTGTCCGGGATCGGCGGTAGAGTGTCTGTCCCCTCGAACCTGACCAGCAGGTCGTAGGCCGACGCATCGGACACTCCGGCCAGCTTCCAGCCCTTGCGCAGCAGGAAGGCATGGCGGACAATCTCGGCCTGCTGCTCGATGCCGTAGCTGTCAAGCGTGCGCCCGGGTTTCAGCGCGTAGTCGTAGCGACGCGAGAAATTGCGCCACAATGGCAGGTACCATGCTCCGCGTGTCTGGGCCTGCCAGACATGGGTCATTTCGTGGATGAACAAGCCCTGTTTCTCGACCCGCGCCAGCGCGAAATCGTCGCAATAGCTGTCCGATAGCGGGTGGAAATGCAGGTGGCCCATCGGCGCCATGGTCACGCGTTGCGGCTGAAAGGGAACCCAGCGCCGCCGCCGGATC
>JBIPOX010000356.1:0-2512 GCA_044378785.1 Novosphingobium sp. | reverse complement strand
AGCGCATTCGGCAGGCCCGTGCATCTTGGGCTTGACGATATAGATCGAACCAGCGCGCGAGTTGCGGAATTGGCCCAGCCCCCTGACATCGTGGCAGGAAATCGCCGAAGTGATCACTGCGTCCATGATCCCTTCGGGTATCTCGCTGCCATCCTCGAGCAGGATCGCCGGATTGGTCATCAGGTGGCCGACATTGCGCACGAACAGCAGGCTGCGGCCCGGCAGGGTGAACTCGCCCCATTCGCGGTCGTCGCTGAGCGTGCGGGTCATGCTGCGCCCGCCCTTCTCGAAAGTCTCGGCAAGATCGCCGCGAATGACGCCCAGCCAGTTGCGATAGGCTGCGAGCTTGTCCTCGGCATCGACTGCCGCGATCGAATCCTCCAGATCGCAGATCGTGGTAAGCGCGCTTTCCAGCACGACGTCGGCAATGCCCAGCGGATCGGTCTTGCCAACCGGGTGGTCTCGGTCGACCACCACCTCGATGTGAAGGCCATTATGCCGGAACAACAAAGCGCCTGGCTTGGCTGCGACAAGGTGTTCGCATGGCTTGCCGGCAAGCGCCGCTTCCCAGCCGGGCACCGCGCTGTCGAGGAACGCCCGCGCCCGGGCGATCACTGCCGCGCCGCGCGCTTCATCATAGCCCCCGGGCAGCGCAGGCGATGCATCGAGCGCGTCGGTGCCATAGAGCGCATCGTAAAGGCTGCCCCAGCGGGCGTTGGCGGCATTGAGCAGGAAGCGGGCATTCAGCACCGGCACGACTAGCTGCGGCCCGGCCATCCTAGCGATCTCGGAATCTACATTGGTCGTCGTCACGGCAAAGTCGCCGGGATCGGGCACCAGGTACCCGATCTCACGCAGGAAAGCCTGATATTCGGCCTGATCGAGCGGCTTGCCTGCGCGCGCCACATGCCAGGCGTCGATGCGGGCCTGCAGATCGTCACGCTCTGTCAGCAAGGCCCGGTTTCGCGGCGCGAACTCTGCCAGCAGCCCGGCAAATCCGCTCCAGAAGGAAGCCGCATCGGTGCCGAGCGGAGCCAATACGTCCTGATCCATGAATTGCGCCAGACCGGCATCGACCATCAGACCTGCAAGCGCGACCTGCTGAGACATTCTTCCTCGCATCGATTGGCGCTGCGCCGCCCGCGCGCCAGTGTGGAAAGGTTTGGGGTGGCTCCCGTTGGCGGCCACAGGGAGAAACGCGCCGGATATGGCCCAAGGTCCGGCGCTTGGCAACTCCTTCGCCCGGTCGCGCGCGGCATGCCCGCGGGCGCAAATCGTTACCGTGTCGGAACGATTTACAGTAAGCAGCGGGTTAACCTTTGGCAGGCCCGGAAATGCGCGAATGGCACGGGGCTTGCGTTGACTGGCAGGTAAGGAGTGGGGCTTTGATGTTCGGGAAAATCGCACGGCTATTTGTTATCAAGACCCGGATCGAGGCGTTCCTGATCATCTACGCGCTGGCGCTTGGCGCGGTCGAGCGCGGCTCGCTCTACCTGCAGCAATACCCGGGCTGGGGCGGCAAGCTGCTGTTCCTGGCCTGCACCGGCGCAGTGTTCATGGCCGGGGCCAAGATCCTCGATTGCCTGAAGCACGAGCGCACGCTTGCCGCGCACCAGGATGCCGCAACTTTCGCCTGAGTGCACAATTCGAACTATGTCGGGAAAGTGGAGGGATTCTGTTGCTACGTTCCCTCCGGACGCCCGGAATCCGTTCTGTTGCCCGGTCGGTCCAACCGCGCTTTAGCTTTGTAACGTCAGGGCGTTAGCCCCTAGAATTACGCTGCGATTGCGAGTGCTTCGTTATCGTTGGCACTTGTGGGTTTTGAGCCTTTAACGGGTTACTCAGCCCGGGCGAAAACAGTGCTTTTCAACACACGTCGATCCTGGTTCGGCCCCGTCAGGAACCACGGTTTCCCGCAATTTCTGGTGGAGCCGCCGGGTACTGCCCCCGGGTCCGCTGCGCCTATTGCACACCACAGTTTATCGCCATAGCCGGCCGAGACCGGCACGGGAGATATAGGATGGCTTGCCGCAAATGAAAAGGGCGGGAGCCGCAGATGCGACCCCCGCCCTCGTCGGTGCCGTTTGGCTGAGGCTTATTTCTTCAGCGAATCGCGGATTTCGGTCAGCAGGTCGACCTCGGTCGGGCCTGTCGCCGGCGGGATAACCTTGTTGGCCTGACGCACGATCAGGAAGATCACGAAAGCCAGGATCAGGAAGTTGATGATCGCGGTCACGAACTTGCCCCAGGCGAGCACGTTTGAACCCGCTGCCTTGGCGGCAGCCAGGGTCGCGCCATCGGGAGCCGTGCCCGACAAGACCGTGTAGAGATTGGAGAAATCGACACCGCCGCCGGTCACCAGGCCGATCAGCGGCATGATCACGTCATCCGTCAACGAACCGACGATCGTTCCGAATGCGGCGCCGATGATCACACCGACCGCCAGATTGAGCACATTGCCCTGGGCAATGAACGTCTTGAACTCAGAAAACATGAATTTCCCCTCTCTCGA
>JBIPOX010000359.1:0-2513 GCA_044378785.1 Novosphingobium sp. | reverse complement strand
ATGCGACTCTTGCAGAAATACATCGTGACTTGCATGCACTTTTGGCCGCCGCCGGACAACCCATGAATGAGTACACAAAGACTACTTACTTCACGAAAGCCTTGGAGACCGATCCGCAGGGACGCAAAGCCGCAATGATCTTCGTTCGCGACCACCCTTTGATGGCTGGACGAACTTTCGTCGCCCTAGTTGCTACAGTCATTCTTCATGCGCCAACAATTGTCATCACTACAGCTTCTCTCGGATACGCTAATGCAACTAGTGTTACAACTCCGGCTTCCGCTGTCGCCTACGCCGCACCTACAGATGAAGCCAGTATGGCATTGCTTATCGCAACTACGCAGAAGAACCTCGCAGCCCTAAAAAAGAAGAATGGCACCCCATCCGCTCCTGCACCTCGCCAACCAGCAGGACCACTGCAGTACTGCTATAAGCATGGGTACACTTCCACCCACTCTGGTAGTGTATGCAAGTTTATGAAGGACAACCCTGCAATGTTTCAACCTGTGCATCTAGCTGCCAAGGATCCCCTTGCAGTAGCAGGCGGTAACCCGCGTATTGGAAAATGACGGATAGGCCACAGTGTACGGCACCAGACGAAGATCAATAATAAAAAGTTAAGTAATACTTTTATTAATGTTAATGAAAGAAAAATTCAAAACAATCTATCTTCGACTTCAACGCCTACACTACCGGCCCCAAACCTAAACATTAAAACACAGCAACCCTTCGCAATCGCAGATTCGGGTTCTGATAGTACCCTTCTGCGTCACAGTGATGCTGTGGTAGCACAGCTCAACATCGAACCCACACTACAACCGCTGCAGGTACGTTTTCCCGATGGTAAGACAGCCCGATCCATGGGGATATCTGAAGTTGCCTTACCAAAAACAACAATAGCGCTCCCTGTACACATCTTTGAAGACCATGTCTTGGGCCAATCCCTGTTTAGCATATCAGACATAACTAAACAAGATTATTCAGCAATTTTTCATAAGAATGGGTTGTACATATACCATAACAACGACATGGTGCACTTTAGTCCTAAGACTACAGCAGCAACCGCTTGGACATTGCCTATCCAGGGCCCAATAGAGCACGCGAACGCAGTGATCTCCCTCCCTTCCGACAAGAAATTCGTAGAATTTACGAATGCATCGTGAGGGAGTCCAGTACAATCTACTCTTCTGCGTGCAGTTCGCAAGGGATACTTATCAACAATGCCACGACTTACCTCGGAGCTGCTCTGCAAGCACCCCTCAAACACTGTCGCTACCGCGATGGGGCATCTGGACCGTACTCGACAAGGCCTTGACTCCACAAAGTCAGTCCTCGCCTTGCCAGCACAACCATTGGATACCTATGATACAGATATCGCTTCACTCCCCGATAAACCTGGAAAGATCATCGATAACGACAAAAACGTTTATACCATGCTTATCGCGACCGCTGATTTCGATTCCACAAGTCGCTTTCCGGTGCCATCCGCTGGAGAAAAATATATATATCATTTAGTCAGCTGCTTCAATGGCAATATACACGTCGAACCGATGCAGTCCCGTACCTCTGGATCCTATGTCCAAGCGTATGCGAAAACATTTGATCACTGGACCCACTACGGACCAGTACCATCCATAGTCCGTCTAGACAATGAAACATCTGTAGAGTTGGAAACATTCTTACTAGAAGTTAAAAAAGTGGAATCATTCCAATATTTCCCACCTGGAAATCATCGTGCTAACCGGGCAGAGCGATGCATTCGTACTTGGAAGAACCATTTCACCGCAACTCTGGCGACGACATCCCCCAAATTTCCTATAGCTCATTGGCATAAGTTAATTCCATTAGCAGAACTTACACTCAACTGCCTCTTACCTTGGCAGCCTAACCCCGAAATATCTGCTTATCATGGCCTTACCGGATCAAAGTTCGACTTCCGCGCACATCCTATCGCTCCCGCAGGCACGGCCATCTTGATCTTTGAGAGCCCAGAGGTTCGCGGATCCTGGGCTGGACACGGCGTTCCCGGATTCTATATTGGACCCGCGCTGCTGCATTATCGATCGCATAATGTTCACGTCACAGCCACGTCTGCCCCGCGCATTACTGACACTGTCGCCTGGTTTCCAGAAACACCAGTAACTCCGCCCCTACCTGACGCAAAAGAAATATTAATAGCCGCAATTAAGGATTTTTTGAAAGCGATTAAGAAATATAACCTAGTCGGAGAATTCTCGTCTCCCACTCTCGTCCAAGACTTGCAAGACCTGGCATCCCTGCACAACATCGCCACCGCACCCGACAGTTCAGTGCCCATACCTATAATCGGTACAGAAACAAGGGTGGGGTCTCATAAAGAAGCATCTGTGCAGGAACCAAGGGTGGTAATGTTACCTACTCTGGCATCCGCCAACCCTGTGCATACCACCCCGTTGCCCTCAATCCCCATAGTAGCGTTGCTCCCAATCCCTTATCCGCCACCACCGGGCCTGCCTCCCCTTCCTGATACGGAC
>JBIPOX010000355.1:0-2528 GCA_044378785.1 Novosphingobium sp. | reverse complement strand
CGCCAGCACATTGACAGTCAATGCCTTGTTGAAAGCGGCCTGGTCGATATCGGTCACTGGCCCGAGCTGCGGCAGCAAGGCGGCATTGATGACCAGCGCGTCAAGCTTGCCCCAGCGCTGCGAGATGGCATTGGCGAGCCGGGCGATGCCGTCGGGCTCGACCAGATCGACCGGGGCGATGGTCGCGGTGCCGCCGGCCTCGTGGATCGCTTCCTCGACCTGCTCGAGCGCCTTGCCGTCGCGCGCGGTCAGCACCACGTGTGCGCCTGCCTTGGCCAATGCCATCGCGGTTGCCGCGCCGATGCCACGGCTTGCGCCCGTCACCAGGGCGACTTCACCATTGAACGGCCCGCTGCTCACGCGACCCTGCTGGCCTGTTTCTCGCCAGTTGGCAGGCTGAGCAGGTCAGGCGTATCGCGCTCGCTGAAATCAGTGAGCGTGGTCGGATAGTCGCCGGAGAAGCAGGCGTCGCAGAACTGCGGACGCACGGGATTGCGCTTTGCCTCGCCAACTGCGCGATAGAGCCCGTCGATGCTCACGAAAGCGAGGCTGTCGGCCTTGATGAAATCGGCCATGGCCTGCACCTGCATGTTCGCGGCAAGCAGTTTCGAGCGTTCCGGCGTATCGACGCCGTAAAAGCAGCTGTGTTCGGTCGGCGGGCTGGCGATGCGCATGTGGACCTCGGCCGCGCCCGCATCGCGCATCATCTCGATGATCTTGAGGCTGGTGGTGCCGCGCACGATCGAATCGTCGATCAGGATGATGCGCTTGCCCCTGACCAGCGAGGCATTGGCATTGTGCTTGCGCTTGACCCCGGCGTGGCGCGCGCCGTCCGAAGGCTGGATGAAGGTGCGCCCGACATAGTGCGAGCGGATGATGCCCAGCTCGAACGGCAGGCCCGATTGCTGCGCATAGCCGATTGCGGCAGGAACCCCGCTATCGGGCACTGGCACGACGATATCGGCAGGCGCAGGCGCTTCCTTGGCCAGTTCGACGCCGATCTGCTTGCGCACCGCATAGACCGAGCGGCCATCCATCACCGAATCGGGACGGCTGAAATAGACATGTTCGAAGATGCACGGTCGCGGGCTTTGCTCGCCGAATGGACGGTGGCTGGAAATGCGGCCATCCTGGCGCACTTCGACGACTTCGCCAGGCTCGACCTCGCGCACCAGTTCGGCTCCGACCACGTCGAGCGCGACGGTTTCGCTGGCAAAGACGGTGGCATCGCCGATCCGGCCCATGACCAGCGGGCGAATGCCAAGCGGATCGCGGCAGGCGACCATGCGCTTTGGGGTCATGCAGATCAGCGAATAGGCACCCTCGACCATGCGCAGCGCATCGACAAAGCGGTCAAGCAGCTTGGCGAAGCGGCTGGTGGCGATGAGGTGGATGATGACCTCGGTGTCAGAGGTCGACTGGAAGATCGATCCCTTGGCGATGAGCTCGCGTTTCAGGCTCATCGCGTTGGAGATGTTGCCGTTGTGGGCGATGGAAAAGCCGCCGCGCGCCAGATCGGCATGCAGCGGCTGGACATTGCGCAGGCCCTGGCCGCCAGTGGTCGAATAGCGCACGTGCCCTGCCGCCATCGGACCGGGCAGTTCGGCAAATTTGGCGGTGTCATCGAAGACCTGCGCGACATGGCCAAGGCCGCGTCGGGCGAAGAAGTCGACGCCATCGACACTGACAATGCCGACCGCTTCCTGGCCGCGATGCTGGAGTGCGTGGAGGCCCAGCGCAGTCATCGCAGCAGCATCCTTGCTGCCGATCACGCCGAAAATGCCGCACTCCTCGCGCAGCTTGTCGCCATCGGCGTCAAGAAAAGGGTGAGTGAGGTTCATCAGGAGTGCGTGCCAGCCTTCGGAGCCGGGCATGTGCGCGCTTGGCCTGCGAAAAGCAAGGGGCAGGGGCGGCTGCAACGGGGATACCTGCGGGCGGGCAGCTTGCCAGCCAGCCGGGCAAACCCTATTGCCCGGACGAGCCCTCTTGCCCGGGCGAGCCTCCGCACAACAACTGGTCCACGCCTTGATCCTCACGCCCTTCGAATGGACCATCGCCAAGCGCTACATGCTTCCGGGCAGGAGCGAGGCCTTCATCGCGCTGGTCGCCGGGATCAGCCTGGTTGCAGTGATGCTGGGCGTTGCCGCGCTGGTCATCGTCATGAGCGTGATGAACGGGTTCCGCGCCGAGCTGTTCGACAAGATCGTCGGCCTCAACGGCCACGCGATCATCCAGGCCTATGGCGGCCGGCTCGACAACTGGCAGTCAGTGCTCAAGGAGGTGCGCGCCACGCCCGGCGTCACCCGTGCCTCGCCGCTGATCGAGCAGCCACTGCTCGCCAGCTTCAACGGGCGGGTCGAGGCAGTGCTGGTGCGCGGCAATACCGCAAGCGACATCCGCAAGATCGCGCCGAAGGTCAGGGTTGGGCGCCTGCAGGACCTGCAACCGGGCGCGGGCAATGTCGCGATCGGCGCGCGGCTGGCCGAAAATCTTGGCGCAAGGGTCGGCGACTCGCTCACGATCATCAA
>JBIPOX010000203.1:0-3872 GCA_044378785.1 Novosphingobium sp. | reverse complement strand
ATAGATCTTGGAAAAGGTGCGGGTGACCAGCACGTTGTCATGGGCGGTGGCGAGCGCCATCGCCCCGTCTTCGTCCTCGGGCGCGACATATTCGGCGTAGGCCTGGTCGATCACCAGCAGCACGTCGGCAGGCAGGGCGGCGTGGAGGCGGGCAATCTCACCCTTGGGCAGGTAGCTGCCGGTCGGGTTGTTGGGATTGGCCACGAAGATGACGCGGGTGCGTTCGCCCACCAGAGCGAGCAGTGCATCGACATCGCTGCCATAGTCGGCGTCGGGCGCTACCACCGGGCTCGAGCCGCAGCGGCGTGCGGCGATGTCGTAGACCGAAAAGCCGTAGCGCACATAGATCACCTCGTCCCCCGGCCCGGCATAGCCTTGCGCGGCGAGATTGAGGAGTTCGTCCGAACCCGCGCCCATGGCGATCCGCGCCGGATCGATGCCGTGATGCGCGCCGATTGCCTCGCGCAGGGCGTTGCTACCAGGATCGGGATAGAACGAGGGCAGGGCTGCCTGAGCGCGCGCGACAAGCGCGGCCGGACTGGTGCCGAGCGGGTTCTCGTTGGCCGAGAGCTTGATCAGCTTGCGCCCGTCCGCGCCGGCGCTCTTGCCGGGGACATAGGCATGGATCGCCTCGATCCAGGGTTTGGGCCAGGGTTTGGGCGCAGGCGCGCCGACAGGGATAGTTGTATCGGTCATTGCAGGCGCCCTTTAGCCGGAAGCGCTCGCGAACAAAACCTCCCAAGATTGACACCTGATCGGGCAACCCCCAATTGCCGGAGCACGATGGCAGAAGCGATCCTCACGACCAGCGACACGATCGTTCTTGCCGAGCCGCTGCCGCTCGATTGCGGGCGTTCGCTCGACAAGGTCGAGGTCGCCTACGAGACCTATGGCGCGCTCAATCCAGACAAGAGCAATGCAATCTTGATTACCCATGCGCTGACTGGCGACCAGCATCTCGCCAGCCGGCATCCGATCACCGGCAAGCCGGGATGGTGGGCGCGCATGGTCGGCCCGGGATTGCCGATCGATACCGACCGTTTCTTCGTGATTTGCGCCAATGTGCTGGGTAGCTGCATGGGTTCGACTGGCCCTGCCAGCCTTGGTGAAGACGGCGCGCCATGGGGCATGGACTTTCCGGTCATCACCATCCGCGACATGGTGCGCGCGCAGATCGCGCTGCTCGACGCACTCGGTATCGCGCGGCTGCACGCGGTGGTGGGTGGCTCGATGGGCGGCATGCAGGCGCTCAGCCTCGCCTCGAACTTTGCCGAGCGGACCAGCGCCGCGCTGATCATTGCTGCCACTGCAAGGCATTCGGCGCAGAACATCGCCTTTCACGAGGTTGGCCGCCAGGCGATCATGGCCGATCCGGCATGGCGAGGCGGCTCCTATTACGGGCACGAGGAAAAGCCGGACAAGGGCCTCGCCGTGGCGCGCATGGCCGCGCACATCACCTACTTGTCCGAAGCGGGCCTCACCGACAAGTTCGGTCGCAACCTGCAGGATCGTAGCGAGAAGACCTTCGGCTTCGATGCCGACTTCCAGGTCGAAAGCTACCTGCGCCATCAGGGCATTGCCTTCACCGACCGGTTTGATGCCAACTCCTATCTCTACATCACCCGCGCGATGGACTATTTCGACCTCGCCGAGGAGCACGGTGGCAAGCTTGCCAATGCCTTTGCCGGATCAAGCGCGCGCTTTTGCCTGGTCTCGTTCGATACCGACTGGCTCTACCCAACCGCCGAATCGCGCCACATCGCCCATGCGCTCAATGCTGCGGGCCTGCCGGTCAGCTTCATGGAGCTGTCCGCCCCGTTCGGCCATGACAGCTTCCTGCTCGACGTGCCTGCGCTCGACCGGGTGATAGCGGGGTTCCTCAAGCTATGAAGCTTATGGCACCAGGCTACGAGCTGACCGGAGACCGGCAACGGATCGATCCGGCAGCAGCGCACGCTTACCTGACACGCAGCTATTGGGCAGAGGGCATCGATCTGGACACGGTGCGCCGTGCCATCGGCAATTCGCTATGCGTCGCGGTGCTACATGAAAGCGAACAGGTCGGGTTCGCTCGCGCGATCAGCGATTTTGCCACCTTTGCCTATGTCGCGGACGTCTATGTGGTGGAAGCGCATCGCGGCAAGGGTTTGGGGCATGCCTTGCTGGATTGGTTGCACGAGCACCCGCTATTGCAGGGGCTGGAACGGTGGGTGCTGTTCACTCGTGATGCGCACGGGCTTTACGCGCAACATGGCTGGACACTCCATCCGTATCCCGAAAGGGCGATGGTGCGCCGCCCCTTGAGAGAAAGGCAATGACCGTCGCCTTGCGGCCCGACCTCGCCCTGATCGCCGAGCACGTGACGCCGGGCAGCAGCGTGCTCGATGTCGGCTGCGGCGACGGTGCGCTGATGCTTGCCCTTCAGCGCGAGCGCCACTGTCAGGCCCGCGGGCTCGAGATCGATCCGGCCAATGTCGCGGCCTGCGTTGCGGCGGGGCTGTCGGTGATCCAGGGCGATGCCGACCGCGACCTTGCCTTCTATCCCGACTGTGCGGTCGACTATGCAATCCTCAGCCAGACGCTTCAAACGACGATGCAGCCCAAGCTGGTGCTCGACGAATTGCTGCGCATCGGGCGCAAGGCCTTTGTCAGCTTCCCCAATTTCGCACACTGGAAAGTGCGGCTGTCGCTGCTGTGGGGCGGGCGCATGCCGGTGACCAAGCAGCTTCCGATCGCCTGGTACGAGACGCCGAATATCCATTTCTCGTCGATTGACGATTTCCGCGCGCTGGTCGGCGAGATGGGCGTCAATGTCGAGGACGCATGGTTCCTGTCAGGCAATCACAAGCGGAGCACGGCGGCAGCGAACCTGCGCGCTGAACATGCGATCTTCCTGCTCTCGCGTTGATCAGGCCGAAGCGTCGTTGGCCAGCAGCACGCTGTCGTCGCGCGCCAAGACCCACAGGCTAAGCCCCGCCGCCCGCGCTCGCGCCACCGCCATCGAGGTCGGCAGCGAGACCGTGACCAGCGTGGTTGCTCCGGCGCGCACTGCCTTTTCGACGATCTCGTAGCTGCATCGAGCGCTCGACAGTATGAAGCCCTGCGTCAGCGAGCGACCGCTGCGCGCCATCGCGCCGACCAGCTTGTCCATGGCGTTGTGCCTTCCGACATCCTCGCGCAGGCAGCCGATCTCGCCCTTCGCGTCGGCCCAGGCTGCCGCGTGAGCCGCGCCGGTCGCCCTGCCAAGTGTCTGGCGCTCGGCAAGCCCAGCCAGTGCCGCGAACAGCGCAGCAGCCTTGATCGAGGCAGGCGGCGCGACCGGCGGCAGCGGTCGCGCGACCGCTTCCAGGTTTTCGATCCCGCACAGCCCGCAGCTCGATTCGGCGACGCGGGTGCGGACCCGCTCGGCCATCTGCTCCACGCCCAGACCGGTCAGCGAGGCGCGCACGATCCAGCCAAGGTCGGTCTGTGCGATGCCGATTGCGGTCACTTCGTGAGCGTGCGCAGCCAGCCCCTCGGTCAGGGCAAAGCCCGTGGCGAAATCCTCGAGGTCCTGCGGGGTCGCCATCATCACGGCATAGGACAGGCCGTTGAATTCGAGCGCGACCGGTTCTTCGCCGATCCATTGGCGGGCCACTGGCGCGCGCCTCCCGTCGGGAAAGACAGCGGTGATCGCGTCGCGGGTATCGGGAAGGATGGGCATGCCACCTATCCTAGCCGCGATGTACCTTTCGGAAAAGCACAAGCACCGTTCAGCACCGCGCAAGGCCCTTGCTGCCAGAGCGCCGCCATCGTCCCAGACGGCAACCATTAAGGAGCTGCCATGCGTCGTCCTGCTGCCATTCTTGCCGCTACTGCCGCACTTGTCGCCC
>JBIPOX010000130.1:0-5035 GCA_044378785.1 Novosphingobium sp. | reverse complement strand
CATGCGTGCCGGAGAGATTGCCGCAAAACTCAACGATCCGGCGATGCAGTCTGCGCTCACCGGGATGATCTCGGCCATGACCAGGGCCATGCTCGACATGCCCGCCGCACCTTTCGTCAATGCGATGGGCCAGGCGAGCGGCAAGAAGATGCGCAACCTGCCCGAAGACGCTCGCCTGGGCGATCTCGCCGGGACCGATGCCGACCAGATCAACGACCAGATCGCTACCCAGTTGCCGCGCGCCATGGCAGCGATGGGGGCTTTTGCGGTCGCCGCCGAAGCGATGGCACCTGAGCTTGAGAAGATGGCGCGCCAGATGCGCGACGCGCTTCCCAAGCGCTGATCGAACGCGCGGAAAACTTTATCCACTTAAATCGCGGCTCCAGCCCGGTCCGCCGGGCTGGACGCTGCGCGCCCGCTTGGGCACTAGCGGTGCCATGTGGCAACTCTATCAGTTCCCGCTCTGCCCGTTTAGCCGCAAAGTCCGCTTGCTGATGAGCGAAAAGGGCATTGGCTACGAGCTGTGGCGCGAAAATCCCTGGGAAGGCCGTGAGGACCTCTACAAGATGAACCCGGTCGTGCGCACCCCGGTGCTGCATGATCCGGAGCGCGACCTGACCCTGTCGGACAGCCGCGCAATCTGCGAATATTTCGAAGAGACGGTCGAGAAGAACCCGCTGATCAGCGGGACGGCGCTGCAACGCGCCGAGATTCGCCGGCTGATCGCGCAATTCGACGAGGACTTTTTTGGTGACGTGACCGAGCCACTGCTGCTCGAACGGATGAAAAAGCGCCTCAAGATCGAGCGTGATCCCCCCGATTCGGGCCTGCTGCGCGATGCCATGCGGCTAGCCCACGAACATCTCTATTACGTCGACTATCTGATCGACAACCGGCCTTGGCTGGCCGGATCGACCCTGACCCTGGCCGACCTTGCCGCCGCTGCGCAGATTTCGGTGGCCGACTATCTGGGCGGGATCGACTGGTCGACCCACCAGCAGGCCCGCAGCTGGTATCTGGTGATAAAGAGCCGGCCGAGCTTCCGCCCCTTGCTGTCAGAGCGGATGGACGTGATCCAGCCGCCCGACCATTACGGCGAAGTCGACGCCTGAAACTCAGGCGTCTGCGGCAGGTTCACCGAACCGTCCGTGCTTGCGATAACGCACCATCCAGCGATCGAGGAACAGGCCGAGCGGACGCGGCGCGATGCCCAGTGCCTTGAAGCCGGGCCGCTTGGGATCGGCGACATTGCCTGCACGCAATAGCGCGAACTGGTCGCTGGTGATCGGCGCACCGGGCAGCCAGCCTGTCGTGGTGGCGAAAGCTGCGGATACGCCGTCGGGCAGTTCGATGAAGCCGCGCTTGCGGCCCTGCGCCGCCGCGATCCGCTGGTTGAGTTCCAGCATCGTGATCACTTCGGGGCCGCCCAGCTCGTAGGTCTTGCCGCCCAGCTTGCCCGGATCGGCCAGCACGGCACCGATCGCCTCGGCAGCGTCGTCGACAAAGACCGGTTGTAGTCTGGCTTCGGGGCCGAAGACCGGTAGCACCGGGAACATGGCGATCAGCCGCGCAAACATCTGGACGAAATTGTCGTCTGGCCCGAACAGCAGCGAGGGGCGGATGACGGTCGCTCCGGCAAAGGCAGCCCGCACTGCCTCCTCGCCCTGCGCCTTGGTGCGCGCATAGTCGACCCGCGAGGTGGCGTCCGCGCCGATCGCCGAGACGTGGACAAAGGCGTCCACGCCTGCGTCTGCTGCTGCTTTGGCGAGGCGGCCCACGCCCTGGCCCTGGACCGCATCGAGGTCGCCGCCAAAAGCCCCGACGAGGTTGACCACTGCATCAGCTCCGGCAAGCACCGGGCCGAGCGTTTCGGGCCGGGTCATGTCGCAACGCGCGAATGCGATCTGGCCAAGATTGCCGAGCGGCTTGAGCCGGTAGGCGCGCTCGGGATTGCGGCTGGCGATCCGCAGCCTTGCACCCCTTGCGAGCAGGTCCTGGGCAAGATGCGGCCCGACAAAGCCGCTGCCGCCGATAACCGCCACGACCTTGCCGGAAAGATCGCTGCCTGCTGATGCGCTCATGGTCTGATGCTATCCTTCGCATGGCGCGCGAGTTTCGCTCCAGCAGGGAGGCAGGCCCGCGCACCGATCCTTGTCGGCTTCGCTTTGGCACAACCCACTGCGGTTGGGCAACCGGCCTTGAGGCCATGCGCGAGAGCGGCGTTGACAAGCCTGGCGCGGAGCCGTATCGGCCCGCTCCTGCCAAGGCGCGGCGGCAACTGCTTCCGCGCTCAAAGTGTGCCCAGATGGCGGAATTGGTAGACGCACCAGCTTCAGGTGCTGGCGCTCGCAAGGGCGTGGAGGTTCGAGTCCTCTTCTGGGCACCATTTGTTCTTTCGCCAATGTGCGCGAAAGGTTGCAGAAACCCCAGAAATCCGCTAAAAATGGGCTGGCTTAGCCGGCCACGTTCGCCAATGTTCGCGTCTAGTCGCGTCGAAATGGGGGCCACGCTGGGGGCCACATTTGTAGGCGATAGAAAGTGGCCCCCACGATGGCACTAACAGATACGACAATCAGGAACGCGAGTGTAGATTTGCGCTGAGAAGTGACCCGGGATTTTCATCGAGAAGTGACCCGGGTGGAAGTTATGTCCCGCTGTACGGGACGTAGGTCAAGCCGGTGATTTTTCCTTTCTGGATTTGGGGACAGCGGAACTGGCCCTGAACCGGAAGCTGTCATTCCCTGTTTCGAGGATGTGGCAGTGGTGGGTGAGCCTATCGAGTAGCGCGGTGGTCATCTTGGCATCGCCGAACACCTCGGCCCATTCGCTGAAGCTGAGATTGGTGGTGATGACGACGCTGGTGCGCTCGTAGAGTTTGCTGAGCAGATGGAACAGCAGCGCACCGCCCGAGGGGCTGAACGGCAGATATCCCAGCTCATCGAGGATGATGAGATCGAGACGCAGCAGACGATCGGCAAGCTGGCCAGCTTTGTTCGCAGCCTTTTCCTGCTCGAGCGCATTGACCAGATCCACGGTGGCGAAGAACCGCACCTTCTTGCGGTGGTGCTCAGCCGCCTGAACACCGAGCGCTGTTGCGATGTGGCTCTTGCCGGTTCCGGGGCCCCCGATCAGCACGACATTGTCGGCACCATCGATGAACTCGCCGCGGTGGAGTTGCCGGACCAGCGCTTCGTTGACCTCGCTGGATGCAAAGTCGAACCCGGCCAGATCCTTGTAGGCAGGGAACCGCGCCGCCTTGATCTGATAGGCGATCGACCGGACCTCCCGTTCGGCCATCTCAGCCTTGAGCAACTGGGAGACGATCGGCACGGCTGCGTCGAAGGCCGGCGCGCCTTGCTCGATGAGATCGCCAACGGCCTGGGCCATACCGTACATCTTCAGTGCCTTGAGCATGACCACGACGGCAGCGCTGGCGGGATCATGACGCATGGCGCAGCCCTCCGTCGCGAAGGCCGTCGTAGCGCCCGACATTGGCGAGTGGCTCCTTGGCCAGGCGAAGCGCCTGGGGGGCATCGATCGGCGGCGCCGGAGGAGCTTTGCCGTCGGTCAGGCGGTGCAGAAGGTTGAGGACGTGAGTCTTGGTCGCAACCCCGGCCTCAAGCGCCAGTTCGACCGCACACAACACGGCCTGCTCGTCATGCTGCAGCACCAGCGCCAGGATCTCGGCCATCTCGCGGTCCCCGCCGGGGCGGCGCAGGAGCTGGCTTTGCAGCTGCTTGAAGGCCTCGGCCAGCTGAGCAAACGGCGCGCCATTGCGCAGTGCCCCCGGCTTGCGCTAGATCACCGCCAGATAGTGCCTCCAGTCATAGACCGTCCCGTCGGCACGTGCGCCGTCAAGGTAGCCAGTGACCCGCGCCAGTTGCCGCGCCGAGACCAGCGGGCCAAGCTCGGTCCGCTCGTCCATGCCATCGCCGATCCGCAGCTGCCCGGCCCGCTCGGCGACAGCCTTGCCGAAATCAGCCGCAATCGCGCGTTCGACGAACAGTCGGGTGCCAGCGCTGCACACTTGCCCGGAGTTGCCGAACACCGCGACCGCAGCGGCATCGGCGGCAGCCTCGAGATCGGCGTCGGCAAAGACGATATGCGGCGATTTGCCGCCCAGCTCGAGCGAGAGCCGCTTGAGGTTGGATGCTGAAGCCGCGACAATCCGGCGCCCGGTCGCGTCCGATCCGGTGAACGACATCTTGTCGACATCGGTGTGCGCGGCCAGCGCCGCTCCTGCCGTTGGCCCAAAACCCGGCACGACGTTGATGACGCCGGGCGGCACTCCGGCCTCGAGGCACAGCTCGCCGAACATGACCGGGCTGAGCGGCGCTTCCTCCGATGGCTTGAGCACCAGCGTGCAGCCGGTCGCAAGCACCGGGCCCACCTTAAGCACGCTCGCCCACAAGGGCCCGTTCCACGGAATCACCGCTCCGCAGACCCCGACCGGCTCCTTGAGCGTAGCGACAAACATGTCAGGCATCGAGGGTTGCGGCGTTGTCCCCTGGATCGAAGTCGCCTGTCCGGCAAAATAGCGCAGCACCCCGGTCAACAGGCCGATGGCACCGCGGGTGCGGCGAATGGGCGCACCCATGTCGAGCGTATCGAGCCAGGCGAAGAGCTCGCCGCGCGCCTCGAGCAGATCGGCAAGACGCAGCAGCACGCCCTGTCGCTCGGCCGGAGTGAAGCGCGGCCATGGCCCTTGCTCGAAAGCCTTGCGCGCTGCCGCCACGGCCAGGTCGATGTCGGCGCTGTCGGCCTCGCTGACGCTGGCAACCAGACTGCCGTTGGCCGGGTTGCGCGATTCAAAGCGCTTGCCCGAAACCGCCTCGACGCGTTTGCCGTCGATCAGGAGCGGGCAATGGCCACCGGCCAGAAAGGGATGATCAGTCGATGACATGGGTTTCCCCGAGATGGTGCAGGATAGCGCGGGTCACGGCCGAGACCTCGACTTCGGGATCGTGTGTCAGGAAACGCAGCTCGGCGATCTCTCCGCAAGGCGCGATCGTGCCGCAGTGCGCGGCGAAGAAGG
>JBIPOX010000354.1:0-2539 GCA_044378785.1 Novosphingobium sp. | reverse complement strand
GCCGCGTTCCTCGCGAAGAACAGGTCGAATTTTCGCAACCTTCCCGGCAACTGGTCGTACGAGGAGATTTCCATCGGCGTGCCGACCGGTGATGTCGACTGGCTGCGGATCGTCGACACCTTCGTTCGCCAGCTTACAGGCTCAGGCGAGAGCGCGCGGCTGTTCAAGAAGCACTTCGGCTACGAGATGCCGCCACTTTGAACGTCGCGACCGGATTGTGGTGCTGGGGCTGCCTCCGCTACCGGGTTCCACGATGTTGGAGTCGACAGTCCGCAGCCAGATCGCTGTCGGCGGCCTGATCGCCTACGGCACCGTCCTCCCGAAACCCGCGGGAGGCAGGCGGCTGTTTCGGTGGCATCCTCTAGGGCGCCAAATGATGGGGTTCATGGACACGCCCATGGCCGTCACGGGAAGTGCGCAGGCGACCGGGCGCACCACCGACGCGGTGCGCACCGAGAGGAACGCCATGGTGCCGTTGAGGCGCAGGATGGGTACCGGCTTCGGCACGGCCTACGCCGCGCTCTGCCTGGCGTCGGGCGAAGCACCGTTCGTCACAGGCAAAGTCCTGCGGGTCGACGGCGGCATGGGACTGGCACCGTCTAGCTCCGGCTGGTCGCGACCGGGCTTTTTGCGCTACTGGAAGGCTCGGACGTTGGGACGGAGGGAAGAATGAAGCTCATATTCATGACGTGCGCGCAGTCCAGCGCCGTCGACAGCCAGACCGGCCGCCTCAGCCTCTTCCATCTCCTGGAACAGGTTCAGGCAACGAACTTTCCGACGGCCATGTCGATCACCCTGGTCGGCATGTTTGCCCGGGAGGACGGCGAGCCGGACGATCAGTCCGTTCGGTTGAAGGTGGACCTTGGCGAAACGGCGATTTTCGATTCCTCGGTCAATTTCTCCTTCCGCGGCAAGCAGCGCAGCCGCGTCCTGATGGCCATGAACGGCCTCGCCATTCCCTCGGCGGGAAAGCTGTCCTTCTCGTTCCTCTCGGGCGAGGGCGTGGCGCTGGGGGCCCCCTGGGAGGTCTTCGTCGAGAAGGCTCCCGCCCAGCAGGAGCCGGCCCGCACGACATAGGGCCGGAAGCCACTCCCTTGGATTCAGAAAGAGTGAACCAATTTTCGCCGAATCTGAAAATTCTATCCGCAAACGCTTTTGTGACCGCCGCCATTCTTGCGCCTGCGGTGCAGATTACCCTATGTGGTCGTACGATACCGCATTTGTGATGTGCGTGATTGCATAGTCGCGTCCGCCCAGGGGCAATCATGGTCAGACCGAGTCAGGTGGCGTTCATCGACCCTGCGGTGCGGGATGTCGGTTTCCTTGCCACGAAACTGCAATTTGGCATCGAGCCGATCGTGCTGGACGCGTCGCGCCCGGCTCTCGTGCAGATGGCCGAGTTCCTCGCGGCGCGGCGGGACATCGACGTCATACATGTCATCGCCCATGGCCAGGCGGGGCGGATCGACTTCGCGGCCGGTCCGGTAGCGCATGAGCAACTGACGGACCACCCTGCGGAACTGGCGGCGCTGTCACGCGGACTGTCGCCGACGGGCGAGATCCGTCTGTGGGCCTGCCATGTCGCCGATGGGGTGATGGGAGCGGCCTTCGTCGCGGCGCTTGCCCGCGCGACCGGGGTTCCGGTGCAGGCCTCCACGCGGCTCGTGGGTGCCGCCCACTTGGGCGGACATTGGGAGCTCGACGCACCTGCCGGTACTTCGTCGCCTCCGCCGCTCACGGCGGCGGGCGTTGCGGCCTACACAGGCGTTTTTGCCACCTTCACCGCGACGGCGGGCACGGACAGTTTCATCGGGACCACGGCCAGCGACACCTACGTCGTTGCGTCGGGGACGGTCAGCGCGCTCGACACGTTCGATGCGGGCGGCAGCCCCGGCGTCGACGTCATCCAGATCGGCACCGCCGGCGCCGGCACCAGTGTCGACCTCAGCGCTGCGGCCACCGATGGCGTCGCGGGTTTCGTCGATTTCGAGGCAATAACCTTCGTCAATACGTCGGGCACGTCGACGGCGACGTTCAACGCCGCCCAGTTCGGCGCGGGCCGGATTTCGACGACGGTGGCGATCACCGGCAACGCATCCGCCCAGGGCCTCGTGGTCAACCTGAACGCCGGCGCGTCGGTCGATCTCTCCGGCTGGACCTTCGCGACCTGGACGTCGGGCACCGACACGATCTCGATCAATGCCGCCACGGGCGACGAAATCCTCGTCGGCAGCAGCCAGGCCGACCGCTTCGTCGTCAATGCCACCAACCAGGTCTCGCTGGCCGACCGCTATGACGGCGGCGCCGGCAACGACGTCATCCAGATCGGCACGGCCGGCGCCGGCACCAGCGTCAATCTCAGCGCCGCGGCGACCGATGGCGTTCTGGGCTTCGTCGACTTCGAGGCGATCACCTTCGTCAACACGTCGGGCACGTCGACAGCGACGTTCAATGCCGACCAGTTCGGTGCCGGCAGGATATCGACGACGGTGGCCATCACCGGCACGGCCTCCGCCCAGGGCCTCGTCATCAACACCAA
>JBIPOX010000027.1:0-8979 GCA_044378785.1 Novosphingobium sp. | reverse complement strand
CCAGTCCCTATCAACATGGCGGCAGGCCAGCAATGCGGCCTCGATCTGGTCGAGCACCTGTTCGTGCCGGTTGAGCGGAACGGCGCCATGCCGCTCCCTGCCGGCGAGGTTCACGCGCACGCGGCCATCATAGTACGACGGCAGCGCAAAGGCATCCATGTGGCGCCAGAAGCGCTTGTAATGCGCGGCTGGCATCCATCCGAGCGGGAGGGCAGCATGGGCATTTCCAAGTTTCCGACGCACGGCCCAATTAATCAGCGGCACCCTCGGTAATCGCCTGATCAAGCTGCCCGACCAGCCGTTTCTCGCCGGAGACTTCGGGCGCCCCTGGGCATCGATAGGCCAGTCGCGCATATAAGGTCGGCCGAACTGCATCCGGTACATCAGCTCGGGCAACAGAGCCATGCTGGCGACATCGGAATCGTTAGGGCCCATGCCATGAAGATTGAAGAGCACGAACCGCGCATCGGGGAACCGCTCCAGAAGCCGCGCGACCATACGATCGACTGCCTCATAGACGCCAACGATGCCGTCCCGTGCTGCTGCCGAGCTGGTCTCGCCGTGGAGCGGATGGTTCGTGTCCCAGCCGTGATACAGCGCTTCGGTTGCCGAGTGGAATTCACTGATCACCACCAGCGCCAGATCCCAGTCGGGCAGGCGTTCTGCAAGCAGCCATTCGGTCGCCTGCGAGCGAACCTCAACCGCCCGAACCAGCGCATCGGCCATGGCCCGCGCCTCGTTGGGATCGTACCACACCTCGCCATAGATATAGCGCGTGGCGGGATAAGTGCCGAAACGCGACCTGAGTTCCTCGGAAAGCCCGGGTGGCCGTGAAAACTGGGGCACTCCGGGATCGTGCGCTCCCCAGTTGACCAAGCCGCGTGCGTTCTTCGCGCTCGCAAGGTCGCAATAGGGCGCATCGAAGACGACCGACGCGACCGGCAGGTCGGCGATGAAGGGCCGCTGGCGGGTCGTCGTGTAGGCGGCCTGGTAGGTCGCCGGATCGAAGTCCACCGCAGCCCAGCGCTTTGCATCGTCTGGCGAGCGGCCGGTTGCGACATGCTCCCAGGCAAGGCCGGACCGCCGGGCATCACCATGGTCGAGCTTGGCGACTGCGCTCTCCTCACGCAACCGAGCGAAGGTGGGCATGCGTCCTTGCGCCACCAGCGTGTCGGCGATGTCCTGGCTCCAGCCGTCGAGCCCCAGCATCAGGACCGGTTTAGCCATGCCGTCAGTCCCCCCAATCGATGCCTTCTAATGTGGATGAAACGAGCTTCTGGCAAGACAGATCGATCTGGCTGCGCGCGCTTTGCGCGACCCGATCAGATCCAGTAGCGCCAACGGACGCACCTTGCGCGCAACGCATTGACTGGTTCCCCGACAAAGCCGTCGTGCGAACCGACGCGGACAGTCATCCAAAGCTGACGCTCGGAAGGCCTTGATTTCGACCGGGGGCAACGGGTCATGTGCTTCGCTGCGTGCTGACGCAGTTCATGTGTTTCCCGCTTGCGGGGGTGGACAGGCCCTTTGAGGTCATCCCGACGTTTAGCCAGGGCCGTGTCAGATCATCTCTGCGTCCCACGGGCTGTAACCTTGAGAATCGTGTTGCACTCATGTTGCACGGAGTGGCCGGGACACCTTCGGAATCGCTGGAAAACGGCGGAAAAGCGCGCAACAAGGCGCAACATGGTAAAATCGCCCCGCCCCAAGTGCTTTAGAAAAATAACGTTATTTTATAGGGATTTGTGTGGTAGCGGAGGAGGGACTCGAACCCCCGACACGCGGATTATGATTCCGCTGCTCTAACCGGCTGAGCTACTCCGCCATACCAGATCGCCGCCGGTCATGGCCGGGACAGGCCGCGCTAATAGGGTGCGCGCCAGCCGGGGTCAACCATGCTGTTTGCCGCGAAACGGCCAGCGCCCGACCGGCTCCCAATGGGTCTCGCGATAGAGGTCCAAGCCCAGCCCGGGGAAGGTGAAATCGCGTGGCTGCAACCCCGCCAGCTCGCGCTGCAGCGCCCGCGCCGCCTCGGGCGTGACCTTGTTCTGCACGGTGATGTGCAGGCGCGGTTTCGGCTGGTCCTGCGCGGTCAGCATGCCGTGGAAGTGTTCGGCGATCTGCGCCCGGATTGCTTGCATGGCCGGGCTGGCGATCGCCAGGGCGGTGCCCTTGCCAAGGTTCATCAGCCCCTCCAGCCGCGCTGCGGGCGGCGCGTAGTGCGCCGCCACCGCCGGGATCAGGCTGGTCAGTTCCTCACGCAGGCTTGGCGCAAAGGCGTGAAACAGGGTGACATGGGCAGCGAGCTTGTTGCGCTCTGGCGGAAAATGGGCGCGGCGCAAGGCGTCCGCCATGGCGAACACGTCTGCGGGCAATTCGGCGGTGAGGATGAACGGTGCCGACAGGGCCGGGCTCAGCCGATAACGTCGGCGGCCCGGCGCACCTGGTCCACATCGGAGCTGGTCGGGATCAGCAGCACCTCGTCGGTTCCGACATCCTCGATCCGCTTGAGCACGTCCTTGAGCTCCTGCGCCGATCCGGCAAAGCCTGCCATGCCGGCAATCGCGTCGCGCTCGGCCGGGCTCACCCAGGTGAAATAGCGCTTGAGATGCCCCGCGACCCGGTCGCGGGCATCGTCGCCCACGGCGAACCAGAACGAGGTGCCCAGCTGCGGCTTGGGCCGGTCTGCCTTGGCCCAGGCTTCGTTCACCATGGCAAAGTTGGCAGCGATCTCCTGCGGGTCCGGGCCAAAGCTCATCCCGCATACGCCGTCGGCCCATTGCGCGGCAATTGCGATCGCCTTTGGCCCCATTGCACCTGCGAGCAACGGCGGACCGCCAGGCGTGAAGCAAGGCGGGCCGACCGGCCGATCGACCCCCTCGACCACGTGCTCGCCCGCCCAGACCTGGCGCATGATCCCGACAGCGCGCGCCATCTCGGCATTCTTGCGCAGGGCAAGGTCGGCACTGACCGCCCGGTAGTCTTCCTCGCGACCGCCGATGCCCATCCCGACCTTGAGCCGCCCGCCCGCCAGCATGTCGGCAGTAGCGATCTGCTTGGCAAGCTTGACCGGATCGTGCAGCGCGGTAACGAAAATGGTGGTGATGATCTCGACCCGCTGGGTCCAGGCGGCGCAGGCCCCGAGCAGCACCAGGATATCGGGATTGGGAAAGACAATCCGCTCGCCAAAGGCCAGCGAGTCCCAAGGCCCCTGATCGATCGTCTCGGCCCAGTTGCGCAGAATTATCCGGTCGAGGTCATATTCCATGACCGGCATCGTCATCCCAATCTTCATCGCAGGCATCCCTTGTTTCGTGAGTGGATGTTCAGGCAATCCAGGCGCGAGGTCAACCGGCCCGCAGGGTCAGGCCCCTCGCCTGTCGCTACATGTCACCGCGTGCGCGGCGGATCGTGAACCATTGCTCGACATTGGCGTTGTGCTCCTCGAGCGTGGTGGCAAATTTGTGGCCGCCGGTGCCATCGGCCACCATGAACAGCGCCGAGGTCTTTTCCGGATTAAGCACTGCCTCGATTGAGGCCTTGCCCGGATTGGTGATCGGGCCTTCGGGCAGGCCGGTCATGGTATAGGTGTTATAGCCGTTGACTGCCCGGATCTCCGATTGGCGGATGCGTCGGCCAAGCGGCTTGCCCTTGGTGATCGGGTAGATGATCGTCGGATCGGCCTGGAGCAGCATGCCCTTCCTGAGACGGTTGGAATAGAGGCCTGCGACCATCCGCCGTTCCGAAGGCTTGCCGGTCTCCTTCTCGACAATCGAGGCGAGCACCAGCGCCTCGCGCGGGGTCTTGACCGCAATCCCCGGGGCACGCTTGGCCCAGGCTTCGGCCAGCACCCCGCTCATCCCCGCCTGCATCCGGCGCAGCACTGCCTCGCGGCTCTCGCCGCGCTCGAAATCGTAGCTGTCGGGCAGCACCGAGCCTTCGGCAGGCACGGGAACATCGCCGGTCAGGTGCGGCTGAGCCATCAGCCTCTCGTGCACCATGATCGAGGGCATGCCTTCCGGGATCGTCACCAGTCTGCGGATCACTTCGTCGCTCTGGATGATCGAGAGCACGCGCGATGCGCTCGCCCCGGCAGGGATCAGGAATTCACCCGCCTTGATCGGCGAGCCGCCGCCAAACACGCGCGCGCGCAGGGAAAAGGTGCGCGCCGAGGAAATGATGCCGTCTTTCTCCAGCCGGGCCGCCACCGCATTGAGGCTGTCGCCGGTCTGGACGATAAAGGTCCGGTCCTTGTCGAGCGGTCCCGAAGCGAACCAGCCACCAAACACGAACCAGCCGGCAAAGATCAGGAGGATCGCGGCCAGGGCCGCCGCGATCATCCGGCGGCGCGACATCACGCCTCGACTTTGCGCATGACGAGGCTGGCGTTGGTGCCGCCAAAGCCGAAGCTGTTGTTGAGCACCGCGCTGACCTTGCGCTGCTTTGCCTGCTTGGGCACGAGATCGACGCCAGCGCAGCCTTCGCTGGGATTATCGAGATTGAGCGTTGGCGGCACGATCTGGTCGCGCATCGCAAGGATGCAGAAGATCGATTCGACCGCGCCTGCGCCGCCGAGCAAGTGGCCAATCGCCGATTTGGTCGAGCTCATCGAGACGGTCGAAATGGCATCGCCAAACAGGCGACGCACCGCGCCCAGTTCAAGCTCGTCGCCCATCGGCGTCGAAGTGCCATGGGCGTTGATATAGTCGATGTCTGCGGGCGTCATGCCTGCCTTGCGCAGCGCCATTGCCATCGAACGGTATGCGCCCGAGCCTTCCGGGTGCGGCGCGGTGACATGATAGGCATCGCCCGACAGGCCATAGCCGAGCACCTCGGCATAGAGCTTGGCCCCGCGCGCCCTGGCGCGTTCGTATTCCTCAAGCACGACGACGCCTGCGCCCTCGCCCATCACGAAACCGTCGCGATCGACATCGTAGGGACGGCTGGCGCGATGCGGCTCGTCATTAAAATTGGTCGACAGCGCGCGCGCCTGGGCAAAGCCGGCAATCCCGATCGGGCAGATCGTGCCCTCCGCGCCGCCTGCCAGCATGACATCGGCGTCGCCGTCGCGGATCATCCGCGCCGCATCGCCGATCGAGTGGGCGCCGGTTGAACAGGCAGTGACGACGGCATGGTTCGGACCCATCAGGCCGTACTTGATCGAGACTTGCCCCGAGATCAGGTTGATCAGCCGCCCGTGGACGAAATGCGGGCTGACCCGGCTCGGTCCCTTTTCCTGAAGCACGAGGCTTTCCGATTCGATCCCCGGCAGGCCGCCAATGCCCGAGCCGATCGAGCAACCGGCCATGAACCGCTCCTCCTCGGTCATTTCGGTAAGTCCCGCATCCTCGAGCGCCTGGCCCGCCGCGTCGATGCCATAGATGATGAAGGGATCGACCTGGCGCTGAACCTTGTGATCGACGCGCAGCCCCGGATCGAAGCCCCACTCGTGGCCGGCGGGCTTTACCTCGCAGGCGATACGGCACTTCTGGTCGGAAGCGTCGAAGCGGGTGATCGGCCCGGCGCCAGATTTTGCCGCGATGAGATTGCGCCATGTCGTCTCGACGTCGCCGCCGAGCGGAGTGACAAGGCCAAGTCCGGTAACGACTACGCGACGCATGGGTTTCTCCGAAACAGTCGGGCCATGCCCGAACAATGCAACAGGCCCAGACCCGTTAGGGCTGAGCCTGTCGAAGCCCGTTGCCTAGTCTCGTGCGTGCAGTCCGATAGGGACAGCCTTTCAACACGCGCAGGACAAACGGGATTTACGAGGACGGACCTCAGCCCTTGTTATCGTCGATGTACTTGATCGCATCGGAAACGGTGGCGATCTTTTCGGCGGCATCGTCGGGAATCTCGACGCCGAACTCTTCCTCGAACGCCATCACCAGCTCGACGATGTCGAGGCTGTCCGCACCAAGATGGTCAATGAAGCTGGCGTCCTCGGTCACCTTGTCGACTTCGGCACCGAGGTGTTCGACAACGATCTTCTTCACCCGCTCTGCGGTATCGCTCATGTTTCAGCCCCTTCTTATGGCCATTGAAATGCGAGGTTTGCCCTAGTCACCTAGGCGCGTGCTGGCAAGTGGCGGTGGCACGCGCACTACCGAACACCGATGCAACGCACGCCATAGCGCGGCAACGCGCGATCGTGCGTGATCAGGGCGTCGGCATCGAGCCTAGCCTGCACAAGCAGCAAATGATCGAACGGATCGCGGTGCCCCGCCACTTCGGGCAGATGCTCGAGGTCGGCGATGTGCCGGATGTCGATACCCAGAGGGTGAAAGCCGGCATCGCTCGCCGCCTGCCAGAGGTCCGACCCGGCGATGTCCATTTTCCCGCTCCTGAATTTGATCGACGCTTCCCAGCATGAGACCAGGCTGAACATCGCATGGGTATCGGTATCGGCGATCAGCGCCCTGACCGCCTCGCCCAGCAGCGGATTGTCGCGAATCCACCAGACCAGCACATGCGTGTCGAGAAGCAGTTTCACTTGGGCAATTGCGAGGCATCGAACGGCAAAGGATCGGAAAAATCGTCGTCGGACCCTTCCATGATATCGATCAGCCAACCGGGGGTTTCGAGGTCCTCGAGCTCGACCGGCTTGAATTTGCTCCGCAAAGCGCCCGGCTGCCGGGGCTTGCCGTCCCGCGTATAGCTCCATTTGCCATCGACCAGCCATGGCGGGCCGCCCTGCTCGGATTCGGCAGGAGTGAACGTCATGGTCATTTCGCGTACTCCCGACGCAGCGACGGGCTTATCCCCGCCAGCCAGCGCATTGAGATAGTCCTTCACCAGTGCCGACAGCGAGGTGCCCAATTCAGCCGCACGGATGCGCGCCTTGCGGTGCGTTTCATCGTCAAGCGCGATGGTGACATTTTTCATGCGAAACTGTGTAGCACGGTATCACAGTTTCGCCAAGCCCCATTCGGCCTGGTCAGAATGGGCAAGACCTATTGGCTCGCCGGTCGCTCCACCACCCGCAGGTGCAACTCGCGCAGCTGTTTCGGCTCTGCCGGGCTCGGCGCGCCCATCAAAAGGTCCTCGGCGCGCTGGTTCATCGGGAACAGGGTAATCTCGCGCAGGTTGACCGCACCGCACAGCAACATGACGATACGATCGACCCCTGCGGCCATGCCGCCATGGGGCGGCGCGCCATACTGGAACGCGCGGTAGAGCCCACCAAACCGTTCCTCGACATCTGCCTGTGACAGACCGGTCAGTTCGAAAGCCTTGACCATCAGTTCGGGATACTGGTTGCGGATCGAGCCCGAAGCGATTTCATAACCGTTGCAGACAAGATCGTACTGGAAAGCTTTGATCGACAGGGGATTCTCGCCCTGCAGAGCTTCCAGTCCGCCTTGCGGCATCGAGAACGGGTTGTGCGCGAAATCGAGCTTCTTGTCCTCCTCCGACCACTCGAAGAAAGGGAAATCGACGATCCAGCACAGCTCGAACCGGTCCTTGTCAATCAGGTCAAGCTGCTCGCCGACGCGGATGCGGGCAAGGCCTGCCAGCTTGGCAGCCTGCTCTTCCTTGCCGGCCGAAAAGAAGGCACCGTCATCGGGACCGAGGCCCAGCGCATCGAACAGCGCGGCCATCTTGTCCTCGCCATGGTTCTTGGCGATCGGCCCACCGAACTCGCCGCCCTTGCGGGTGACATAACCCAGCCCGGCATGCCCCTCGGAGCGGGCCCACTCGTTCATGTCGTCGAAGAACTTGCGGCTCTTGTCGGCCGTCCTGGGCGCCGGGATCAGCCGCACCACCCCGCCCGAGCCGACGATCTTCTCGAACAGGCCGAAGCCCGACTGGCGAAACTCCTCGGTGACATCGCGGACCACCAGCGGGTTGCGCAGGTCCGGCTTGTCGCTGCCATAGTCGAGCATCGCCTTGGCATACGGGATGCGCGGGAACGAACCCGATGGCGTGACTGGCTTGCCATCGGCGAAAGCCTCGAACACGCCGCCGATTACTGGCTCCATTGTCTCCCATACTTCCTCCTGGGTGACAAAGCTCATCTCGAGATCGAGCTGGTAGAACTCGCCGGGCAGGCGGTCGGCGCGCGGATCCTCGTCGCGGAAACACGGCGCAATCTGGAAATAGCGGTCGAAGCCGGCGACCATGAGCAATTGCTTGTACTGCTGCGGGGCTTGCGGAAGCGCATAGAATTTGCCGGCATGAATGCGGCTGGGGACGAGGAAATCGCGCGCGCCTTCCGGGCTGGAAGCCGTCAGGATCGGGGTGGAATACTCGGTGAAACCGATCCCCTCCATGCGGCGGCGAATGTCCGAGATGATCTGGGTGCGCCGCACGATATTGGCGTGCAAGGTTTCGCGCCGCAGGTCGAGAAACCGGTACTTGAGGCGGATTTCCTCGGGATAGTCCTGCTCTCCGGCCACCGGCATCGGCAATTCCTCGGCGCGGCTGAGCACTTCGGCGCCGCGGGCGAAGACCTCGATTGCGCCGGTCTTGAGGTTGGGGTTGACCGTCGCGGCATTGCGCGCCTTCACCTCGCCGTCGATCGTCACTACGCTTTCGAGACGCAGCGCATCGAGCAGGGCGAGCGCCGGGCTGTCCTCGTCGGCGACGATCTGGGTGATGCCGTAATGATCGCGCAGGTCGACGAACAGCACGCCGCCATGGTCGCGCTTGCGGTGAATCCAGCCGGAAAGGCGGACACTCTGGCCCTGCTCGCTCGCGCTCAGGGCGCCGCAGGTATGGGTGCGATAGGGATGGGTCATGATCAGGGTCCGGACGAGTTTCTGGCGGTTTTGGATTGCTGGCGTGCCCCTAGGGCCTGTCCCGATGAGATGGAAGCATCGTCATCGCGTCAGGAAGCTTGCTGGCGAGGAGCGGGACGCAGACCGGGGAGAACCCGGGCAAGGCACGCGACAAAGGCCAGCGGGCGTCCTGACGCGACCCGCAGAGGCGGGCCGCTTTTGGCCCAGTGCGTCGTCGCGCCACGGTCACGATAAGCTC
>JBIPOX010000352.1:0-2553 GCA_044378785.1 Novosphingobium sp. | reverse complement strand
CCAGCCCTCGCCTAGCGCAAGGTCAAGCAGTGCCTGTCCGACGAACCCGGTGCCGCCAGTGACCGCAATCCTCATTTGAGGACGAGCTGGTTGCGATGCACTACGGCCGAACGCGGCGCATAGCCAAGCAAGGCCTCGTGCTCTCGCGAGTGGCGGCCCATCAGCCTTGCGCATTCGTCCGAATCGTATTCGGACAGGCCATGGGCTAGCACTGCGCCATGGTCGTCGACAATGCCGACCGGATCGCCGCGCCGGAACGCGCCGCTCACTTCGGTGATCCCGGCTGCAAGCAGGCTGCTTCCGCCCTGCAAGGCCTTTGCCGCGCCCACATCGACTGCAATCGAGCCCTTGAGCCGCAAGCGCCCGCCCAGCCATGCCTTACGCGCCGCGTCGCGGCGGCGCTTGTGCTCAGGCGGGAGGAACAGAGTGCCGGTGTCGCTGGCCATGGCTCGCGCAATCGGCAGGTCGCGAGTGCCATTGACAATGGCCAGGGCAATGCCCGCCATTTCGGCAATCTCGGCGGCCTGAAGCTTGGAGGCCATGCCGCCCGAGCCCAGGCCCGAGCCCGATTCGCCGCTTGCCATGGCGCGGATCTCGCCAGTGACGCCCCGCACTTCGCGCACCAGCCGGGCGGCTGGGTCAGCCGGATTGCGATCGAACAGGCCGTCGACATCGGACAGCAGCAGCACTGCGCTCGCTTGTGCGGCCTGGGCGACCCGGGCTGCCAGCCGGTCGTTGTCGCCGAAGCGGATTTCCTGGGTGGCGACCGAATCGTTCTCGTTGACTACAGGCACTGCGCCGGCATCGAGCAGGCGGCCAAGCGTGGCAGTGGCATTGAGATAGCGCCGCCGGTCTTCGAGATCGTCAAGGGTCAGCAGCAATTGCGCGGCAGCAAGGCCATGGCCTTCAAGCAATTGCGCCCACAGCCCCGACAGCGCGATCTGGCCGACCGCGGCAGCGGCCTGGGCATCGGCAAGGCTTCCGCGCCCGCCCTTTTCGAGGCCGAGCCGAGCCGCTCCCAGCGCGATCGCTCCCGAGGAGACGATGATCACCTGCTGGCCGCGCTGGCGGCAGGCAGCCAGTTCGCCGACCAGCCCGGCAATCCACTCGCGGCGCGGTCCGTCCGGTCCGACCAGCAGCGACGAGCCGACCTTGACGACAAGGCTGGGGCACACAGCGGGATCGGTCAGATCGGCAAGGCAGGTAACGGGCATGGTCAAGCGGGATTAGCGGGGGATTGGCTCAAGCAAAAGAATTTCTCTCGCAAAGGCGCAAAGGCGCGAAGGGAAAAAGTCGCGCGGCAGCGCGCCTCATGGTCGCGCGTAACGAACTTGCGAGGAAGTCGCATAGAAAGCGACTGCGTCGCAAAATTTCTATCTTTGCGCCTTTGCGCCTCTGCAAGCGCCCTTCTTCCTAAAGCGGCGACCAAGCCTCCTCGCCGCCGTCATCGCGCAGTTCCTGTTCGCCCTGCGGGCGTTCGGTGACGGTGCGCGCGGGAAGATAGCCGATCACCGCATCGAGCAGCGCCGATATGCCCTCGCCGGTCACGCCGGAAATCGGGTAGACTTGGTCAGCCCCGGCTTCGCGCAATTCCGCGCTGTAAGCCCGCGCCAGCTCTGCATCGACCAGATCGACCTTGTTGAGCGCGACCAGACGCGGCTTTTCGTCCAGCCCGGAGCCATATGCCTCAAGCTCGCCCTCGACGATCCGCATCGCCTCGACGGGGTCGGGATCGGTGCCCTCGATGTCGATCAGGTGGATCAGCACCCGGCAGCGCTCGATATGGCCGAGGAAGCGGTCGCCGATGCCTGCCCCCTCGGCCGCGCCCTCGATCAGGCCGGGAATATCGGCGAGAACGAATTCACGGCCCTTGTGGTGGACTACGCCAAGCTGGGGATGCAGGGTGGTAAAGGGATAGGCACCGACCTTGGCACGGGTGTTGGTGACCTGGTTGATGAAGGTCGACTTGCCGGCATTGGGCAGACCGACCAGCCCGGCGTCGGCCAGCAGCTTCAGGCGCAGCCACACCCACATCTCCTGCGCCGGAATGCCTGGCTGGTGCTGACGCGGGGCGCGGTTGGTCGAAGTCTTGTAGCTGGCATTGCCGCGCCCGCCCATGCCGCCCTCGAGCAGGGTGACGGTCTGCCCCGCCTCGACAAGGTCGACCAGCACTGTCTCGCGGTCCTCATCGAGCACCTGGGTGCCAACTGGCACGTCGATGACCAGATCGTCAGCCGAAGCGCCGGTGCGGTCCTTGCCCATGCCGTGGCCGCCGCGCCGCGCCTTGAAATGCTGGGTGTAGCGAAAGTCGATCAGGGTGTTGAGACCGGCCACGGCGCGGAACACGATGTCGCCGCCGCGCCCGCCGTTGCCGCCGTCCGGCCCACCGTATTCGATGTATTTCTCGCGCCGGAAGCTGACCGCACCTGGCCCTCCCGCACCGGAGCGGACATAAATCTTGGCCTGGTCGAGAAAGTGCATGGGCTTGCCTAATCCGGACCGGCTAAACCCCGATCCATTTCCGTTCGCGCTGAGCCTGTCGAAGCGCCGTCT
>JBIPOX010000351.1:0-2560 GCA_044378785.1 Novosphingobium sp. | reverse complement strand
CAACCAAGTGGGACGACATCGCCCACTTGCGTGAGCGGCTGCCCGACGAAATCACGCTCAATCACCTCGATGAGCAGGCCTTGCTGGCACTCCAGGGGCCAAAGGCGGCGCACGCGCTCGAACGGCTCGTGCCCGGAGTGGGCGCGCTCACCTTCATGACGTCAGGCGCATTTGCATGGCAAGGCGCGCCGCTGTGGATCGGCTGCTCGGGTTATACCGGCGAAGACGGGTTCGAGATTTCGCTGCCGGCCGAGGCAGCAAGCGCCTTTGCCGACGCGCTGCTGGCCCAGGACGAGGTTCGTCCGGTCGGCCTTGGCGCGCGCGATTCGCTGCGTCTGGAGGCCGGCTTGCCGCTCTATGGCCATGACATAACCGAGGCGACAGATCCGGTCAGTGCCGATCTGGGTTTCGCGATTTCCAAGCTGCGGCGCACCCAGGGCGGTTTTCCCGGCGCTGACCGCATCCTCGGCCTGCTGGCTCAGGGCGCGGAGCGATTGCGCGTCGGGCTTGCCCTCGACGGGCGCATGGCGGCGCGTGAAGGTGCGCCAGTTATCCATGAAGATAAGCAGGTTGGCGTCGTTACCTCGGGTGGTTTCTCGCCTTCGCTCGAACATCCGGTCGCCATGGGCTATGTCGATGCCGAATTGGCCGCAGCGGGCAACGAAGTCGCCATCGAAGTGCGCGGAAAGCTGCTTGCAGCCCGGATTGTCGCCATGCCTTTCGTTCCCCACCGCTATCACCGTTCAGGAGACCGCCGATGAGCCGCCGCTTTACCAAGGACCACGAGTGGATCGACGTTTCCGGCCAGGTCGGAACTGTCGGAATCACTGACTTTGCGCAGGGTCAGCTTGGCGACATCACCTTCGTCGAGCTTCCCGAGGTCGGCAGCACGCCGGCCAAGGGCGATGCGATCTCGGTGGTCGATTCGGTCAAGGCCGCTTCGGACGTCTACACCCCGGTTTCCGGCGAGGTCGTCGCGATCAACGACGCGCTCGGCGACGAGCCGGAGAAAGTCAACGAGGACGCCGAAGGCGCGGGCTGGCTTTTCCGGGTCGCCCTGTCCGACCCTGGCGAACTGGACGGCCTGATGGATCAGGACGCCTATGACGCCTTCATCGCGACGCTGTAAGCACCATGCGCTATCTTCCCCTAACCGAGGCCGACCGGACCGAGATGCTCGGCGTCATCGGCGCTGATGCAATCGACGAGCTGTTTTGCGATGTTCCCGACGGGCTGCTGCTGGACGGGCCAGTTCCTGGGCTGCCGCTTCACGCCAGCGAGATGGCCGTCGAACAGCACATGAAACGGCTTTCGGCGAAGAATCTCGCGGCGAGCGAGGCACCTTTCTTTCTGGGTGCCGGGGCCTATCGCCACCACATTCCGGCAAGTGTCGACCACCTGATCCAGCGCGGCGAGTTCCTTACTGCCTACACCCCATACCAGCCAGAGATCGCTCAGGGCACGTTGCAGGTCCTGTTCGAATTCCAGACCCAGGTTGCGCGCCTGTTCGGAACGGACATCGCCAATGCCTCGATGTACGACGGCTCGACTGCCTGCTGGGAGGCGATTTCCATGGCGACGCGGGTCACCCGGCGCAATCGGGCCCTGCTCGCATGCGGGCTGCATCCGCATTACGTCGCGGTTGCAAGGAGCATGGCGCGCTTCACCGGCGATGCTATCGCCAGCGGCTCGCCCGACCTTGTTGCCTCGCCGGGAGAGGCCGAATTGATCGCCGCGATTGACGACGAGACAGCCTGCGTCGTAGTCCAGTATCCCGACGTGCTCGGGCGCATCCCCGACCTTGCTGCGATCGCGGCGGCAGCCTCGGCCAGAGGCGCGCTGCTGATCGCAGTAGTGACTGAACCGGTCGCGCTCGGCCTGATCGAGGCACCGGGCCATCTTGGGGCGGATATCGTCGTCGGTGAGGGACAGGCGCTGGGAGTGGGCCTCCAGTTCGGCGGACCCTACCTTGGCCTGTTCGGATGCCGTGAGAAATTCGTCCGTCAGATGCCGGGAAGACTCTGTGGACAAACTGTGGATGCGGCGGGAAAACGCGGGTTCGTGCTGACCCTGTCGACTCGCGAACAGCATATTCGGCGCGAGAAGGCGACCAGCAATATCTGCACCAATTCAGGGCTATGTGCGCTGGCTTTCAGCATTCACATGACCTTGCTGGGCGGGCAGGGGCTAGCGCGGCTCGCTGCGATCAACCATGCTCGCGCGCAGGCCATGGTCGCCCGGCTTTCCGCCATTCCCGGGGTCTCGTGCCTAAATCAGGCATGGTTCAACGAAGTGACGCTGACGCTGCCCAGGCCGGGTCAGGCAGTGATCGAGGCGCTTGCCGGGCGCGGCGTGCTGGGCGGTGTTGCTCTCGAACGGCTCTATCACGGCGATGAGGCGCTGCGCAACGCGATCCTCGTCACTGCCAGTGAACTCACCACTGACGAGGACATCGAACGCCTCGCCTCCGAACTCGCACAGGTGCTGGCATGAACGTTCCCAATCCGTCCGGTTGGCAACCCTCGATGGGTGATGCCACGGCGCCTGGCGATGTGTTGGA
>JBIPOX010000360.1:0-2560 GCA_044378785.1 Novosphingobium sp. | reverse complement strand
GCCCCGTTACGTATGTCACCGTGCACGAAGTCTATGTCATCAACTCCGGAAAGGTTCGCGAGATTGCCGGCGTATGTCAGCGCATCGAGAACCACGATCACATCTTGGGGATAGCGATCACGCCAGTAGCGCACGAAATTTGCGCCAATAAAGCCGGCACCGCCTGTCACGAGAAGGTTGGGCACTCGATTCCTTTCATCTCCGCTAACATTGCTCTGAGCTCACTCCGCCAGTGGCGAGGGGGGTGGCCGAGCGCCGCCCACGTGGCAGAGCAGTCAAGCACGCTGTAGAACGGTCGTCTCGCGGCCGTTGGATAATCCGCAGTTGCGATGGGAAATATGGGAACCGCTCGCTCTAATCGACCAATTGAGCGGGCCTCCTCCTGGATAGCTACGGCAAAATCGTACCAGCTGGCTACCCCTGCGTCAGTAAAATGGTGGAGACCTGAGGCTTTCTGAGCGACCAATGCCCAGGTCGCGCGCGCCAATGAGGCAGCGTGCGTTGGGGTGCCGAGCTGATCCGATACCACACCCAGGCTTTCGCGCTCGCTCATCAGGCGTAGCATCGTATTGACAAAGTTGGCACCCGTACTGCTGTAGACCCACGCAGTTCGCAAAACGAGATTGCCAGCATGATTTAGCGCGGCCTGCTCGCCCGCACGCTTGCTTCTGCCGTACACGCTTATCGGGGCAACTGCCGCTGCTGGACTGTATGGATGGGACTGGGTCCCGTTGAACACAAAATCGGTAGAAAAATGAACCATTCGAATGCCGCGTTTGCTCGCGGCAGTAGCGAGCTGGTCCACCGCGCCGGAGTTTATCCGAAAAGCGCACTTCTCGTCGCTCTCCGCCCGGTCGACCGCCGTATATGCAGCCGCATTCAAGAGCCAGTCTGGCTGAAGGCGTTCGAGGACATCGGCCAGCGCGGCAGGATCAGTGATATCAAGCTCGCTGCGCGATAGCGCTGCCACTTGAACCCCGGCAGGCACCAAATCGACCAATGCGCTGCCTACCTGTCCGTGGCTCCCCGTAATGACGACTCTCATTCGTAAACATCCGCCTGGAGCAGCGGTAGTCCAGCCTCGTCCTTTGGGGAAAGCACTGGAATCATTTCCGCAAGTGGCCAATCGATCGCGATTGCTTGATCGTCCCAAGCAATGCATCGCTCATCCTCAGGCGCATAGAAAGCAGTACATTTGTAGAGAAAGTCCGTCCCATCCTCCAAAGTTAGAAAGCCATGCGCGAAGCCCGGCGGGACCCAGAGCATTCGCCTATTTTCCGCTGATAAGGTCGCCCCGGCCCATCGGCCGAACGTAGCTGATGATCGCCGAAGATCGACCGCGACGTCGAAAACGGAGCCGGCAGTCACCCTGACGAGCTTTCCCTGTGGTTGCTTAAGCTGGTAATGGAGTCCCCGCAGCACGCCTTGTGCGGATCGACTTTGATTATCCTGCACGAACTGCATTTCAAACCCTTCCTCAGCAAAGCGCTCCGAGTTCCAGGTTTCCATGAAAAACCCCCGATCGTCACCGAACACACGGGGCTCGATGACTAACACGTCAGGCAGCCGAGTCGGAACTATTTTCATGTTTGTCCCTCGGCAAGCTGTCCCAGAAGATATTGTCCATAGCCGCTCTTCTTCAGCGGTTCGGCGAGCTGTTCCAATTGGGCATCATCGATGAAGCCCATCCTCCAGGCAATTTCCTCCGGACAACTTATTTTGAGGCCCTGTCGCTCTTCGACGATGCGTACGTAGTTGGCGGCATCCAGAAGTGAGCCGTGGGTGCCGGTGTCGAGCCACGCAAAGCCGCGACCCATGACTTCCACATGAAGTTCGCCGCGCTCCAGATAAAGCCGGTTCAAATCGGTGATTTCGAGTTCACCGCGTGTCGAGGGCCGTACTTCCTTGGCTCTTTCCACCGCATCTCCATCGTAGAAATACAGGCCAGTGACTGCAAAGTTCGATTTTGGCCTGTCCGGTTTTTCCTCGATCGCCTCTGCTCGACCGCTTCTATCGAAAGAAACGACGCCATACGCACCCGGGTCCGCAACCTTATAACCGAAGATCGTCGCCCCAATTTCGCGCGTCGAGGCGGACCGCAGAAGCTCTGGCAATCCATGGCCGTAAAAAATGTTGTCTCCTAGAACGAGGGTCGAAGGCCGCGTGCCAACGAAATCAGCTCCGATGAGATAGGCCTGCGCTAGTCCTTCCGGCCTCGGTTGGACGGCGTAGGCAATCGACATGCCCCACCGCGTACCGTCACCCAGCAATGCCTGGAACGCGGCTTGGTCGTGCGGCGTGGTGATAATCAGCACCTCGCGAATGCCCGCGAGCATCAGAACCGAAAGCGGATAATAGATCATCGGTTTATCATAGACCGGCATCAACTGCTTGCTCACTGGCAGCGTCAATGGATGAAGGCGGGTGCCTGAGCCACCAGCAAGAATTATGCCCTTTCTCATCAAATACCTCCGAGGCGATATAACTAGAATTCATTGAAAAAGGTAACTTTGATAAGGGATGTAACAATCGGTAGAATGACGAGATAATATTGACCAGA
>JBIPOX010000349.1:0-2569 GCA_044378785.1 Novosphingobium sp. | reverse complement strand
CGAGGGTCCGGCCGAGACCCTGAGCGAACACCTGCTCGCCCAGGTCGGCGCAGCGACAGGCGATGAACGGCTCGCGGCGATCGCGCGGTATGTCGTCGGGCTGCTCGACGAGGCAGGCTACCTGACCGGTTCGCGCGAAGAGATTGCGCAGGCGCTCGGCCTCGAGCCTGCCGAGGTGGAAGCGGCGCTGGAACTGGTCCAATCGCTCGATCCGACCGGCGTTGGCGCGACCAGCCTGGCCGAATGCATCGCGTTGCAGGCGCGCGAGGCAGACCGTTACGATCCGGCGATGGCACGGCTGATCGATAATCTCGATCTTGTCGCCAAGGGTGACCTGCCGCGCCTGCGCCGGATTTGCCGGGTTGACGACGAGGACCTGCGCGAAATGCTCGCCGAGCTGCGCAGCTACGATCCGCGCCCCGGCCTGCGCTTTGGCGGCGAACCGGTGGCGCATGCAGTTCCCGATGTGCTGCTGACGCAAAGCGCCGAGGGCAGCTGGCTCCTGTCGATCAATCAGGACACCTTGCCGCGTCTGATCGTCAACCGATCCTACTATGCCGAGCTGCGCGGCGCTTGCGCGACCCGCGATGCGCGCGGCTGGCTGTCCGAGCGGCTGACCGATGCCAACTGGCTGATCAAGGCGCTCGACCAACGGCAGAAGACGATCCTGCGGGTCGCCAGCGAAATCGTGCGCCACCAGGACGGGTTTTTCCGCAACGGCGTCTCGCACCTGAAGCCGCTGACCCTGCGCACTGTTGCCGAAGCGATCGACATGCACGAATCGACGGTCAGCCGGGTGACCTCGAACAAGTATCTGCTGTGCGCGCGCGGCACCTTCGAGCTGAAGTATTTCTTCACTTCGGGGGTAGCCTCGGCCGATGGCGAGGGCGCGGCTTCAGCCGAGGCGGTAAAAGCCGCGATCCGCCAGCTGATCGATGCCGAAAGCCCCGGCGCGATCCTTTCCGACGATACCCTGGTCGAGATGCTGCACGACAAGGGTTTCGCTCTGGCGCGCCGCACCGTGGCCAAATATCGCGAGGCGATCGGCCTTGGCAGCTCGGTGCAGCGCCGTCGGCAAAAGGCACTGGCGGGGGCCTAGAATTCGTCCTGCCACGTGATGATTGCTCAGCTTAGTAAGTAAACACTTGTTTCGCTTAGCAAAAAAACGTTTGCATTTGAAAGTATCGTGATAGAATGGCGCTTACCAGGCCGCTCGACGCTCGCCACGGATCCGCCGGAGGCGGGCGCACGGCAGGGGAGAGGATGCCATGGCCTATATCAACCGCAATTCCGGCAATTCCCGCAACACGACGCTTGTCGTGGTTGCCGTGCTTCATCTTGGCGCGGCCTGGGGGCTCGTCAACGGGCTCGGCGCCGACTTCATCAAGGAGCGGGTGCTCAACCTGCCGACCACCAATTACGAGGACGATGCGCCGCCGCCACGGCCCGTGCCGCCAAGTCCCAAGGAAAAACAGACAGACACCCTGCGCGACGCTGTGACGACTGCCAGGCCGCTGGTCGTCCCTAACACCGCTCCGGTCTTCACCCTGCCGCCGATCGAGCCCGTGGACCCGGTCGAGATAGACTTTCCGATTGCGCCCAAGCCGGCCCCGAGCGTGGAGCCGGGTCCGCGGTTCGACCCGGTCGCTGCCATGCCGCGCGGCAAGCCAGGCAACTGGGTGACCAGCAACGACTATCCCACCCGCGACATTCGCGAAGGCAACGAGGGCATGGCGCTGTTCCGCCTCGGCATTGGCGCAGACGGTCGCGCCACGTCTTGCGAGATCACCCGTTCGAGCGGCCACCAGGGCCTGGATAGCGCGACCTGCGCGCTGCTGCGCGAGCGCGCGAGGTTCGATCCGGCACGCGATGGCAGCGGTCAGCGGGTTTCAGGCAGCTATTCAGGCAGAATCACCTGGGTGATCCCGCGTTAGAAACGCGTTTGAGCAGTTGTCCGTTCAAGCTCGCGCGAACGGAACAGCGAGGCTCAAGCTTGGGGCGGCGGGCTTGGCCCAGTTTCCGATCCCGTTGCATCGGAAACTGCGCTAGGGCTCCTCGGGTCTTGCCCCCAAACCGAGGAGCCCGCCCGCATGTTCGTTGCCATGAACCGTTTCAGTCTGTTGCCTGGCAAGGAGGCCGAATTCGAGGCGGTCTGGACGGGCCGCGAGAGCTTTCTGGCCGGCGTGCCCGGCTTCATCTCGTTCCACCTGCTCAAGGGTGCCGCTGACGAGAACGCAACGCTCTACGCTACCCACACCTTGTGGCAATCGCGGCAGGCCTTCGAGGACTGGACCCGGTCCGAGGCGTTCCGCGCTGCCCATGCCGGGGCAGGCGGCACCCGCGAACTCTATGCAGGACCGCCCCGGCTCGAGCTGTTCGATAGCGTGCTCGGCGCCTGATCCGGTTAGACGCGAGGACTGGCAATCGCCTCTTGCGCGGCTAGCACCGCGTCGGTAAACGCCGCCTCGTTGCCGCTTTAGCTCAGCCGGTAGAGCACATCATTCGTAATGATGGGGTCAGGTGTTCGAGTCACCTAAGCGGCACCACCCCTTTCCCTAGAGCACTTTCC
>JBIPOX010000348.1:0-2574 GCA_044378785.1 Novosphingobium sp. | reverse complement strand
GCGGGTCGGACAGCGCGCTGGCCTTTCCGGGCAAGGGAGCGGGATAGAGCGCTTCGAACATGCGGATCATCCGTCGCTTCGGGTCCTGCGCCATCATGAAGCCGAGCGCGTTCGAGCCGGTGCGCCCGAGCCCGACGCCGAACACCGGCGCGACGATCTGTTCCTCGACAATCTCGGGATGCGCCTGCCAGCATGCCTCGAAGCGCAAGCGCTCGACCAGTTGCTCGACGATCCGCTCCGACAGGACTGCCTCGCCATGTTCGGTCAGCGCTGCATCATGGTTGAGCGAGCGGACCAGCATTTCGAGCCCTTCGCGCCAGGTGTCCGGGCCGAAATCGCTAAGGCCAGTGCGGCACACGGCTTCCGCGATCAATGGCTTCGCCGCGATAGTCCCGGTCGTGCCTGTGCTCATAGTGATGGCCTCTTCTCCCTCTGGCGAGAGCTCTATTGCGCGGATTGCCAGGCATCAAGCCGTGCCATGCCATCTTGCCCTGAGCCGCCATCTCGGTCATTTCCTTTCGCGGGCAGAGGAGCACCACTTGACCACTAACGAGCATGCCGCCGAAGACATTGTCCTGATCGCGCGCGACGGGGCACTGGCAACCCTGACCCTCAACCGGCCCGACCGGCTGAACGCGCTCAACAACGCCTTGCTGACCGGACTGCGGGACGCGATGCAGGAACTGGCCGCTGACGATACGATCCACGCGGTGATCGTCACCGGGGCAGGCCGGGCGTTCTGCGCCGGCGCCGATCTTTCCGACATGTCGCAGGTCAACACCAGAGAGCTCGACGACCCGGCGCGCGCCGCCACCCGCTCGGTGTTCGACGAACTGGAGGAAGCGTTCGAGGCATTCCCCAAGCCGCTGATTGCCGCGGTCAACGGGCTGGGCGTCGGCTTCGGCTTCACCCTGCTTGGCTATTGCGACCATGTCTTCGTCGCCGAAGGGGCGCGGCTGCGCACCCCGTTCAGCCAGCTTGGCCTGTGCCCGGAAGCTTCGGCGAGCTACACCTTCCCGCTGCGCATGGGCTGGGCGCAGGCGAGCCGCGCGCTGCTCCTGGGCGAATGGTTCAGTGCCGAGGAAGTGGTCGCCTCGGGCCTTGCACAGCTCGTGGTCGCGCCCGACGCGCTGCTGGAAACCGTCCGCGCCTTTGCGCGCAAGTACGAACAGTGCCCGCTGCAATCGCTGAAGGCCACCAAGGCGCTGATGCTCGCCGCGCACTTGCCGCATATCCGCGCCGCGCGCGAGGCGGAGAATGCCAAGATGCGTGACCTGCTCGGCACCGAGGCCAACAAACAGGCGCTTGCCGACTTCGCCACCCGCGAACGCAAGACGAGGGCCTGATAACGATGGACACATTGCACCTGCCGACCACGCCTGCGCAAATGGTGGCAAGCGCGCTCAGCACCAATCTCGAGCGACCGGTGATCATGCTCGAGGATGGCTCGGTGCTGACCGCGCGCGACATCCGCGATTCGATCAGCCGCTATTCGCAATTGCTCGCCTCGCTCGACCCCAAGCCGCAGCGCGCCGCGCTGCTCTCCAAGAACCGGCCCGAGGTGCCTGGCGTCTCCAACTCGTTCCGGTTCGCCGATATCGTCTCGACCTCGCTGCATCCGATGGGTTCGGTCGAGGACTATCTCTATGTCGTCGAGACCGCCCGGATTGACACGCTGATCTATGACGACGCCTTCGAGGACACGGTCCGCGAACTGGCAGCGCGCGCACCAGGCCTGCGCAATCTGTTCGCTATCGGCAAGGCCGGGATCGGCCCCTCGCTCAGCGAGATGGCGAGCAGCTTTACGCCTGGTCCGCTGGTTGCCCGCCCCGGCAAGCCGGACGAGGTCATTGGCGTGGTCTTCACTGGCGGCACCACCGGCAGGCCCAAGGGAGTTTTGACCACCAACCAGTCGATCGCGACCGCAGCCAACGTGTTGCTGTCCGAATTCGAATGGCCCGATCAAATCCGCCATCTGGTCTGCTCGCCGCTCAGCCATGCGGGATCTTCGGTGCTGACCCCGATCCTGATCAAAGGCGGCTCGATGATCGTGCTGCCTTCGTTCAATCCGGTCTCGTTCATGGAAGCGATCGAGAAGCACCGCATAACCACCACCCTGATGGTGCCGACCATGGTACTGGCGCTGATCGACCATCCGCGCTTTGCCGAATTTGACCTGTCGAGCCTCGAATCGATCTATTACGGTGCCTCGGCCTTTCCGCCCTCGCGGCTGAAGGAGGCGATCGAGAAGCTCGGTCCGATCTTCTTCCAGTTCTACGGCCAATCCGAAGCGCCGCTGTGCGTCACCGTGCTCAAGAAAGGCGAGCATCTCGTCGACGATCCGCTGCGGTTGGCCTCGTGCGGGCGGCCGCATCCCTATGTCAGCGTGGCACTGCTCGATGACGAGGGCAACGAAGTGCCCGATGGCGAACCGGGCGAGATCTGCGTGCGCGGTCCGCAGGTGATGGCAGGCTACCTCGACCAGCCCGAGGAGACCGCCGAGGCGTTCAAATTTGGCTGGCTGCACACCGGTGATGTCGCGGTCCGTAATCCCGACGGCTTCCTCAGGGTCGT
>JBIPOX010000347.1:0-2591 GCA_044378785.1 Novosphingobium sp. | reverse complement strand
ATCAAACAAGTTCAGGGTGACGAGAGGTTTCAATGCGCCCCCTTGGGCGTCTCCATGATCTCGGTGAGCTGCCCGCCCATGTCCTTGGGATGGACAAAGAAGATCAGCGTGCCATGCGCGCCGATGCGCGGCTCGCCCAGCACCCGCTTGCCGAGACCTTCGAACCACGCCTTGGCCGCGTGAATGTCAGGCACTTCGTAGCAAATGTGGTGCTGGCCGCCCAAAGGGTTCTTCTCAATCCACTTGCCGACCGCGCTGTCGGGATCGGTTGGTTCGAGCAGTTCGACCTGGGTTCCTGCCGTGCCGTTCTCACCGGGCGTATTGACGAAGCAGACCCGCACCTTCTGGCTTTCGAGCACGAACGGCTCGGTAATGTCGGTCGCGCCCATTACATCGCGATAGAACGCGATCGACGCGTCGAGATCGGGGGTAGCGACGCCGATATGGTTCATCCGGCCCAATCTCACGCCGCCTTCTCCATGCCGCCGACATTGACGAGGTTCTCGACGACGATGGCGATGCCCTGCCCGCCGCCGACGCACATCGTCGCCAGTCCATAGCGCCCGCCAATGCGTTGCAGCTCGTAGACCAGCTTGACCGTGATGATCGCGCCCGATGCGCCAACCGGATGGCCCAGCGAAATGCCCGAACCGTTGGGATTGGTCTTGGCCGGATCGAGCCCAAGCTCGCGCGCGACAGCGCAGCTTTGCGAGGCGAAAGCCTCGTTCGCTTCGATCACGTCCATGTCGGCAAGCGAGAGCCCGGCCCGTTCGAGCGCGATCGGCGCGGCCTTGACCGGGCCGATGCCCATGATCGCCGGATCGACCCCGGCATAGCCCCAGCTGATGATACGGGCCATCGGCACCAGGCCCTTGGCCTCGATCGCAGAGCGCGAAGCAAGCACCAGCGCGGCAGCGCCATCGTTGATCCCCGAGGCATTGCCCGCCGTGACCGAGCCTTCCTTGTCGAAAGCCGGGCGCAGCTTGGCCATGTCATCCAGTGTGGTTTCGCCGCGCACGTGCTCGTCGCTCCTGAATTCGACCGTGCCCTTGCGGGTCTTGAGTTCGACGGGAACGATCTGGCTGTCGAACCGGCCTTCTTCCCAGGCCTTGGCAGCGCGGCGGTGGCTTTCGACCGCCAGCGCGTCCTGATCCTCGCGGCTGATCTGGTAGCGGGTTGCGACGTTCTCGGCAGTGATCCCCATGTGATAGTTCTCGAACGGATCGGACAGCACTCCGATCATCGCGTCGATCACCTTCATGTCGCCCATCTTGTGGCCCCAGCGGCTGGAGGTCTGGACATAGGGGCTCTTGCTCATGGTCTCGGCCCCGCCCGAGACGACAATGTCGGCCTCGCCCAGCGCGATCAGCTGCGCGCCCGAGACGATCGCCTGCATGCCTGAGGCGCACAACCGGTTGACGGTGAGCGCCGGAGCCTCGATCGGCACGCCTGCTTCGACGGCGGCAATGCGAGCGATATAGCTGTCGCGCGGCTCGCTCGGGATCGCCTGGCCAAGCACGACATGCTGGACATCGCCGGGATCGACCGAAGCACGCTTCATCGCTTCCTCGATGACGATCTTGCCAAGCGTCGAGGGCGCAACGTCCTTCAGGGTGCCACCGAAATCGCCGATGCCGGTGCGGCAGGCGCTGATGATGTAGATTTCTTCACGGATAGGCATGGCTCTGGTTTTATCCTTCGATCTGGGGCAGCTGCGATGCTCGCCCCGCTGTCATTTCGATGATCGTTTCGATTCTGATGAGCCGTCGCTCGTGATCTAGCAGGTCCCGGCCATCCTCTCTTAGATCTTCGGCAATCCTCTCAAGCGAGCGTTCCAAACTCTCGACGCGCGAGCGCAGGAGGATGACGCTCTCGATAGCCTTGTATGCATCGCTGAACCCGCTCATTGCACTTGCCTCCGCTCGGCGCGCAATCTCGCGAGTTCGGCATGGGTTTCCTCTAGCCTTGCCTCCATACGCTCAAAACTGGCCTCGATTGCAGGCAATGCCTCATTGAGTTCAGTGACAAGGATTGCCAGCCGTTCCTCGTCGCCAAGCGGCTGTTCCGCCATATAGGACGCCGTCGCTTCGCGCACGACATTGCCAACGCTTTCACCACGCGCCCTGGCGAAAGCTTCAAGAGCCGCCTTCTGCTCAGCACTGGTCAGGTAAGTGACGCGTTCGGTTTGCATGGCTTGTTTTCCTTCACATTATAAGGTCATTATAATGTCGGGATCGATGCTGTAAAGACAGAGCCAGGCTCAAAGCGGAATGTTGTCGTGCTTTTTCCAGGGGTTCTCCAGCTGCTTGTTGCGCAGCTTGCGAAGGCCGAGCGCGATGCGCTTGCGGGTCGAGTGGGGATGAATCACCTCGTCGATGTAGCCACGTGCGGCCGCAACGAATGGATTGGCGAAGCGGTCCTCATATTCGGCGGTGCGCGCCGCGATCGCCTCGGGATTGTCCATGTCCTTGCGGAAGATGATCTCGACCGCGCCCTTGGCCCCCATCACCGCGATTTCGGCAGTCGGCCAGGCATAGTTGAGATCGCCGCGCAGGTGCTTGGAGCTCATGACGTCATAGGCGCCGCCATAG
>JBIPOX010000343.1:0-2612 GCA_044378785.1 Novosphingobium sp. | reverse complement strand
AGGCCGGCGGCAGCGATGATCGCGGTGCCGTGCTGGTCGTCGTGCATCACCGGAATGTTCATCCGCTCGCGCAGCGCCTGCTCGATGATGAAGCATTCGGGCGCAGCGATGTCCTCAAGGTTGATGCCGCCAAAGCTCGGCTCCATCATCGCGATCGCCTCGATCAGCGCCTCGGTGTCCTCGCTGTCGAGCTCGATGTCGATCGAATCGACATCGGCGAAGCGCTTGAACAGGACCGCCTTGCCTTCCATGACCGGCTTCGATGCCAGCGCGCCGAGATTGCCCATGCCCAGGATCGCAGTGCCGTTGGAGATCACCGCGACGAGGTTACCCTTGGCGGTATAGTCATAGGCGGTGGCCGGATCGTCGGCGATGGCCTGCACCGGCACGGCGACACCCGGCGAATAGGCCAGGCTGAGGTCGCGCTGGGTCGCCATCGGTTTCGAGGCGATAATCTCGATCTTACCGGGACGGATCGTCTTGTGGTAGAACAGCGCCTCACGGTCGGTGAAACTGACGTTGCTTTCGTCGGCCAATGTGCATCTCCTGTCGCGCGAGTGCCGATAGCCCATGATCGCGCGGACGCGATAGGGGAAATGTTGCGATGCAGTGTTTTGCGAATCATGCGACGCGCCGCTAGGCCCGGCATGATGGCAGAAAACGTCACTCCGATGATGGCCCAGTATCTCGCCTTGAAGGCGAAGGCAGGCGATTGCCTGCTGTTCTACCGGATGGGCGACTTCTTCGAGATGTTTTTCGACGATGCCCGCCGCGCCGCGCAGATTCTCGATATCGCCCTCACCAGCCGGGGCGAGCATGGCGGCGATCCGGTGCCGATGTGCGGGGTGCCGGTCCATGCCGCCGAGGGCTATCTTGCCCGTCTGATCAGGGCGGGCTGCCGGGTCGCGATCGCCGAGCAGACCGAATCGCCCGCCGAGGCCAGGAAACGTGGCGGCTCAAAGGCGCTGGTCGAGCGCGACATCGTGCGCTTCGTCACTGCCGGGACCCTGACCGAGGAAGCCCTGCTCGAGCCGCGCCGGGCCAATATGCTCGCTGCGGTGTGCGAGCTGCGCGGCACGATCGGGATTGCCGCCTGCGACATTTCCACCGGGCGCATGGAGCTTGAGGAATGTGCGCCTGACCGGCTCGGTGCGGCGCTGGCGAGGATCGGGGCGAGCGAGCTGGTCTGTCCGGCCGGTCGGCCCCTGCCCGACGCGGTCGGCGAAGTCATCGCAAGTCCGGCAGGCGGCTTTGACAGCGATGCCGGCACCGCGCGCCTCAAGGCGATCCACGCCGTCGCTACCCTCGACGGCTTTGGCATGTTCAGCCGGGCGATGCTGGCCGCGGCGGGCGGCCTTATTGCCTATCTCGACCATGCCGGACGCGGCGCCCTGCCGTTGCTACTGCCGCCAGTGCTGCGCGACGGCGAGGCACACCTGGCGATGGACGAGGCGACCCGCGCCAGTCTCGAAATTCTCGTCTCGCAATCGGGCAGCCGCGCGGGCAGCCTGATCGCCTGTATCGACCGTTGCGTGACCGGTGCCGGTTCGCGCCAGCTTGCCGACGATCTGGCCGCGCCGCTGCGCCAACTTGAAGCGATCGAGGAGCGGCTCGAAGCGGTCGCCTGGCTGGTCGAGGACAGCTTTGCGCGCGAGGACCTGCGCGCGCTTTTGCGCTCCTTGCCCGATCTTGGTCGCGCGCTCGGGCGGCTGGTCGTCGGGCGGGGCTCACCGCGCGATCTTGGCCAGCTGCGCGACGGGCTGGGCGAGGCATGGCGGATCGCCGACCTGCTTGCCGAGCATGCCGACTTGCCCGCCCTGCTCTTCCGGTTGCTGCCGTTGCTGCGCGGGCATGGCGCGCTGATCGACGGGCTGGTGCGGGCGCTGGTGCCCTCGCCGCCGACGACACGCGATCAAGGCGGCTTCATCGCTGCCGGGTACGATGCCGGGCTCGATGTCTTGCGTGAGACCGCCGGCAATGCGCGCCGCGCGATTGCCGCGCTCGAGGCCGACTATCGCGAGCGCACCGGGATCGCCGCGCTCAAGATCAGGCATAACAGCGTGCTGGGCTATTTCATCGAGGTGCCCGCTCGCCACGCCGATGCCCTGATGGCACCCGACAGTGGCTTCACGCACCGCCAGACCATGGCAGGCGCGGTGCGCTTCAATGCGGTGGCGCTGCACGAGGAAGCCGCGCGCATCGCCGAGGCTGGTGGCCACGCCCAGGCCGCCGAGGAAGCGCATTTCGAGGAACTGGTGGCCATGGCTGTGGAAGCGCGCGAGGCGATTGCGGTGACTGCTATGGCGCTCGCCCGGATCGACGTGAGCGCCGGGCAGGCCGAATGCGGGGCCGAGCTTGGCTGGTGCCGCCCCTCGGTGGTCGAGGAACCGCGCCTCGCGATCGAGGGCGGCCGCCATCCCGTGGTCGAGGCGGCACTGGTCGGACACAGCGAGCGCTTTGTCGCCAATGATTGCGCGCTCGATCCTGCCAACCGGCTGTGGCTGATCGGCGGGCCGAACATGGGCGGCAAGTCGACGTTCCTGCGCCAGAACGCGCTGATCGTGCTGATGGCGCAGGCTGGCGGTTTCGTGCCTGCAAGCAGCGCAACCGTG
>JBIPOX010000344.1:0-2612 GCA_044378785.1 Novosphingobium sp. | reverse complement strand
CGCTTGGCAGCGAGCGGACCCTGTTGGGTTTTGCCGGAAGCCCGTGGACTGTAGCAACCTATATGGTGGCGGGCGAGGGCAGCCGCGACCAGCATGAAACCCGGGCCATGGCCTATCGTGATCCTGCCGGTTTCGCGGAGATTATTGCCGCGATCAGTGCAGTGACGGTCGAGTACCTGGCTGGCCAGATCGCAGCAGGTGCCGAAGCGGTGCAATTGTTCGACAGCTGGGCCGGAAGTCTCGCTCCGGCTGAGTTCGAGCGCTGGGTGATCGCGCCCAATGCCGCGATTGTCGCTGCGCTCAAGGCGCGCTTCCCGCATGTGCCGGTAATCGGCTTTCCCAAGGGGGCGGGGGAGAAGCTGCCTGCCTATGCGCGCGAGACCGGGGTCGACGCAATCGGCCTTGACGAGACGATCGATCCGCTCTGGGCGCACAAGGCTCTGCCTGCCGCACTGCCGGTACAGGGCAATCTCGATCCGTTGGCCTTACTAGCGGGCACAGAGGCGCTCGATGCCCGGGTGATCGCGATCCTTGAGGCCTTTGCCGAGCGGCCGCATGTCTTCAATCTGGGCCATGGCATTGGCAAGGATACCCCGGTCACCCATGTCGAACAGGTACTGGCGCTGGTGCGGACGTGGAAAGCCTGATCGTGTGGGGATGACGCGCAAGGTGCGATTGCGCTAGACAAGCGGGATGAGCGAGATTCTCTCGATGATCTATTTTTGGCTCAAGGCCGGGCACGTGATTTTCGTGATCTTCTGGATGGCTGGGCTGTTCATGCTGCCACGCTACTACGTCTATCATCAGGAAGCCGAGCGCGGATCGGCCGAGGCGGAGCGTTGGGTCGAGCGGGAAGCGAAACTGCGCAACATCATCCTTACGCCCTCGCTGATCGTTGTCTGGGTGCTCGGCCTGGCGCTGGCGGTCTCGACTGATGCCTTCTCGCAAGGCTGGTTCCATGCCAAGCTGCTGCTGGTCGTAGCCCTGACCGGCTATCATGGCTGGATGGTCGCTTACGGCAAGATGCTGGCGCGCGGCGAGGAAGGGCTCACCGGCAAGCAATTGCGCCTGGCCAACGAGGTGCCTGGCCTGGCTGCTGCACTGATCGTCGTGCTGGTGATCGTAAAGCCGTTTTGATCCGTTGACCACGTTGGCGCTTGCGCCTATCTGCCTGGCACCGGCCTTGTTGGGGCTCGCCTGTTTTGCGGCCCGGTCTGCTTTCTCCAAGCCCATCGACCCGCTGGCCCGTTCCCGATCCGACCCAATTTCCCGATGGAATCCCGATCAATGCATCTCAAAGAACTCAAGGCGAAGACCCCGGCCGAGCTGGTCGAAATGGCCGAGGAACTGGGCGTCGAAGGCGCTTCGACCATGCGCCGCCAGGACATCATGTTCGGTATCCTCAAGGAAGTTGCCGAGGACGGCGAGGAAATCATGGGGCTGGGCACGATCGAGGTGCTGACCGATGGCTTCGGCTTCCTGCGCAGCCCGGAAGCGAATTATCTGGCCGGGCCGGACGATATCTATGTCTCGCCCAACCAGGTCCGAAAATGGGGCCTGCGCACTGGCGATACTGTCGAGGGCGAGATTCGCGCGCCGCGCGATGGCGAGCGCTATTTTGCGATCACCAAGCTCACCAAGGTCAATTTCGACGATCCCGAAGTGGTTCGCCACCGGGTCAATTTCGACAACCTGACCCCGCTCTATCCCGACGAGCGGCTGGTCCTCGATACCAGCGATCCGACCGTCAAGGACAAGTCGGCCCGTGTGATCGACCTGATCAGCCCGCAGGGCAAGGGTCAGCGCGCGCTGATCGTCGCACCGCCTCGCACCGGCAAGACGGTGCTGCTCCAGAACATGGCCAAGGCGATCACCGACAACCATCCCGAGGTGTTCCTGCTGGTCCTGCTGGTCGACGAGCGGCCCGAGGAAGTGACTGACATGCAGCGCTCGGTGAAGGGCGAGGTGATCTCCTCGACTTTTGACGAACCAGCCAGCCGCCACGTCCAAGTTGCTGAAATGGTTATAGAAAAAGCCAAGCGGCTAGTCGAGCACAAACGCGATGTCGTCATCCTGCTCGATTCGATCACCCGGCTTGGCCGCGCCTACAACACGGTCGTGCCAAGCTCGGGCAAGGTCCTGACCGGCGGTGTCGATGCCAATGCCCTGCAGCGGCCCAAGCGCTTTTTCGGCGCGGCGCGCAACATCGAGGAAGGCGGCTCGCTCTCGATCATCGCCACTGCCCTGATCGACACCGGCAGCCGCATGGACGAGGTCATCTTCGAGGAATTCAAGGGCACCGGCAATTCCGAGATCGTGCTCGATCGCAAGGTTGCCGACAAACGGATCTTCCCTGCGCTCGATGTCGGCAAGTCCGGCACCCGCAAGGAGGAGCTGCTGGTTGCCAAGGATCAGCTTTCCAAGATGTGGGTGCTGCGCCGTATCCTGATGCAGATGGGCACAGTCGATGCAATGGAGTTCCTGCTCGACAAGATGAAGGATTCCAAGACCAACGAGGATTTCTTCGCGACAATGAACCAGTAGGTGCTGCTGATCATGACCGACCTCTTTGCGCTGCTTGCTGCCGCCGTACCGTCGCTCGGCGGTCCTAC
>JBIPOX010000029.1:0-8381 GCA_044378785.1 Novosphingobium sp. | reverse complement strand
GCCCGCCCGCTTCCTGATCGTAACTGACGGGGCGAATTGGCTTTGCCCTTTACCGCGCTTGCCTTAGGGCGAATGGCATAGTCAGGGAGTGAGATGCAGATGTATTTCGGCTGGGTCGTCGTCGTCGTGGGCGGACTGATCATGATGCTGACCATGGGAACGACGGTCGGCGTCTTCGGGCTCTATGTCCTGCCGGTCGGAGAGGAGTTCGGTCTTTCGCGCGCCGATGTGAACACCGGCTTTGCCCTGATGAATCTGGGCGGTGCAGTGATTGCGCCGCTGGTGGGGCGCGCGGCTGACACCTTCCCGGTGCGCCGGGTGATGATTGCCGCAGCGCTTTGCTATGCGATCGCCAGCATTACCATAGGCCTGTCGCACAACCTTTGGCTGAGCGCGCTGGTGATCGCGCTGGTCCTGCCGGTCACGGTCGGTGGCATGACCTCGTTCGGGGTGCTGGCGCTCGTTACCCGCTGGTTTTCGGCGCAACGGGCAAGGGCGCTATCGCTGGCCACGATCGGCATGTCGCTGGGCTCGGTGGTGATGGCACCCTCGGTCGGTTGGTTGATTTCGACTGTCGGTTGGCGCGATCTGCTAGTCGGGCAGGGTATTGTCCTGGGCACGCTATTCATCATCCTGATCCTGATCCTGCGCGAGCGGCCCGGCCCGAGCGACATCGAGCCCAGACCTGCCTCGCTGGCGGACCTGCCGCCACAGCCGACGCCGCAGGAGACCGAGAATATCAAACCGCTATCGACACGCGAGATTCTCTCACGGCCAACTTTCTACCTGATCGCCATGACCATGGCCCTGGGAATGGGGACGGTTCAGGCGGTGACGATCTCGCTGATCCCGATGGTCCAGGAATCGGGCATCGCAGTGGCGGCGGCCGCAGCTGGGCTGATCTCGATCATGGGCACTGCCGGGATCGCGGGCAGACTAGTTACCGCTGCGATTGGTGACCGGGTGAACAAGGCGCTGGCGCTGAGTTTCGCGCTGGCCTGCTTCGCCACGCTCGTGACGCTGCTGCCCTTGCCAGATAGCTACTTGGGACTTGCAGTGATCGTAGCCTCGCTCGGTTTTATCGGCGGCGCGGTCATGCCGCTGTGCCTGGCGATCCTCGCCGATGTCGTCGGACCGCATTCGTTTGCTTCTGCGAACGGCCTGGCCTCGCTGGCCATGGCGCTGATGGGGGCCGCGACAATCCGGTTTAGTGGCGACATCTTCGATGCGACTGGTGCCTACAACGCGGTATTCCTGATGCTGGGCGGCGCGATCCTGCTGGGTTCGCTGCTGATGCTGGTCTATGCCCGGATGGTGAAAAAGGTTGCCCCGGCGGCCGCAGTCGCCGCCGACTAATCCGCCAGCCTGACAAAGCTGTCGACGACCCGCTTGCGCCCGCCGCCCTCGAAATCGATCTCGAGCTTGTTGCCTTCCTGGACTGCGACCACGCCATAGCCGAACTTGTCGTGAAATACGCGCGCGCCCGGCGCGATGTCGCTGCGCGGCTTGGCGGCGAAACTGGCAGCGCTGCGCGTCACTTCCCTGACCCGCTTGGGGGCAGGGTCATAGCTGCTCGCTGCTGCGCGTTGCCAGCCAGGGCCGCGGGTCATCACCCGTGCGGGCTGGGCACGGGCCACATCGGCGAATGGATCGGAATGCTCCGACCATTGCGCGCGCCAGAGCGAGGCACCGCCGCTCAGGGTGGTCTCCTGCTCGATATGGTCGGCAGGCAGTTCGACAATGAAGCGGCTCGGTATCGAGCTGGTCCACTGCCCGTATATGCGCCGGTTCGCCGCATGCAGGATCGTGCAGCGCCGCCGCGCGCGGGTGATCGCGACATAGGCGAGGCGGCGTTCTTCCTCGAGACTGGCAAGGCCGCCTTCGTCGAGCGCGCGCTGCGACGGGAACACACCTTCTTCCCAGCCGGGCAAAAACACGTTGTCGAATTCGAGGCCTTTGGCCGCGTGCATGGTCATGATCGTGATTTTCTCGCGATCGTCGGCGGCATCGTTGTCCATGACCAGGCTGACGTGTTCGAGAAAGTCGCCGAGCGTGTCGTATTCTTCCATCGCCCGGGCCAGTTCAGCCAGATTCTCGAGGCGTCCCGCGCTTTCGGCGCTGCGCTCTGCCTGGAGCATTTCGGTATAGCCCGATTCGTCGAGCACGGTGCGAACCAACTCGGCCGGGCCAGCTTGTCCCGCCAGATCGCGCCAGCGCGCGAAATCGCGCATCAAGGCGAGCAGCGTGGCGCGCGGGCGAGCAGGCAGCTCGTCGCTGTCGGTGATCTCGGCCGAGGCAGCGGCAAGCGGGATGCCGCGGCGGCGGGCGTGGACATGCAGCTTTTCGAGCGCCTTTGCGCCAAGCCCGCGCTTGGGCGTATTGTGGATACGCTCGAAGGCAAGATCGTCGGCGGGCTGGGCAATCACCCGCAGGTAAGCCAGCGCATCGCGCACCTCGGCACGCTCGTAAAAGCGAAAGCCGCCGATAATCCGGTAATTGAGGCCGATCGCGATGAAGCGGTCCTCGAATTCGCGGGTCTGGTATTGCGCGCGCACCAGGATCGCGACCTGATCGAGCGGGGCACCCTCGCGCTCCAGCCGCTCGATCTCCTCGCCGACCCGGCGCGCTTCCTCGGGCGCATCCCAAACGCCGATCACGCGCACCCGGTCGCCGCCATTGCGCTGCGTCCACAAGGTCTTGCCGAGCCGCTGGCTGTTCTCGTTGATCAGTCCAGACGCGGCAGCGAGGATTTGCGGCGTCGAGCGGTAGTTCTGCTCAAGCCGGATGATCTTGCTGCCCGGAAAGTCCTTTTCAAAACGCAGGATGTTGGCCACTTCCGCGCCGCGCCAGGAGTAGATCGACTGGTCGTCGTCGCCTACCACGCATATGTTCTTGCGCTCCTGCGCGAGCAGCCGCAGCCACAGGTACTGGACCTGGTTGGTATCCTGATATTCGTCGACGAGGATATATTTGAAGCGGGTCTGGTATTGGGTCAGCACGTCGCGGTGGGCACGGAAAATGTTGAGCACATGCAGCAGCAGGTCACCGAAATCGCAGGCGTTGAGCGCCTTTAGCCGGTCCTGATAAAGCTGGTAGAACTGCTGGCCGCGCCCCTGCGCGTACATTTCGTTCTCGGCGGCATCGAGATCGCCGGGATTGAGGCCGCGATTCTTCCAGCGGTCGATCAGGCCAGCCAACTGGCGGGCAGGCCAGCGCTTTTCGTCAAGATCCTGGGCCTGGATCAGCTGTTTCAGCAGCCGCAGCTGATCGTCGGTATCGATAATGGTGAAATTGGCTTGCAGACCAACCAGCTCTGCATGGCGGCGGAGCATCTTGGCACCGATCGAATGGAACGTGCCTAGCCATGGCATGCCTTCGACTGCCGGGCCGATCAGCTTGCCGACCCGGTCGCGCATTTCGCGCGCAGCCTTGTTGGTAAAGGTCACGCACAGGATCTCGGAGGGCCAGGCAAGCCTCTGCCGCACCAGCCAGGCGAGCCGCGTGGTCAAGGCCGCGGTCTTGCCGGTGCCTGCGCCTGCCAGCATCAGCACTGGCCCCTCGGTGGTCAGCACTGCCTCGCGCTGCGGCTCGTTGAGGTCGGCGATCAGCGCGTCTTGCGGATTGGCGGGGGCTGGGGTGTGGGGTTGTGACACAGGTGAACAGTTAGAGAACGCTGGCCTTGGGCGCAAGCGCAGCTATGCTGCCATCCGCAGGATATGCAGCCGCGCCTTGCCGACATCGCGCGAGACGTCGAGTGCAAATCCTTTCACCGTGACATTCTCGTCGCGCCCGGTCTCGATCGTGATCCAGCTTGCCGGGCCGATCCAGCCCAGCCGTCTAAGCCGGTCGAGCGCGACAACGCCGGCACCCGAGCCATAGGGCGGGTCCATCATCACCAGATCGAGCGGATCGCTGACCGGGCCAAGCGTCATCACCGATCCGGCTCGGACGTCGCATTGAGACTGCGCCCGCAGATTGGCTATGTTGGTCCGCAGCGCACGCAGTGCGGCGGCATCCTGCTCCACAAACACCGCCCGCGCCGCGCCGCGCGACAGCGACTCCAGCCCGAGAGCGCCAGATCCCGCGAACAGGTCGGCCACGGCTAGCCCCTCGAGCCCGCCGAGCCTGCTTGCCAGCATCGAGAACAGCGTTTCGCGGGTGCGGTCAGCGGTGGGCCTAGTGGTGTCGCCTTGCGGCGCGACCAGCGGCCGGCTGCGCCATTGCCCGGCAATGATCCTCATTTTCGGCGATCCGTTCGTCCCGAGCGGGTCGGGGGACGGCGGGGGCGGTCGGGCGAAGTGCTGGCCGTATCGCGCTTGCGCTCGACACGATCGGGTTTACCCGTGCCTCGACTGCTCTCGGCACGATCGGGTTTTTCCGTGCCTCGATTGCGCTCGGCACGAGCGGGTTTTGGATTGTCGCGTGCGGGCTTGGCCGTGGCTTGACCGGTCTCGACACCGGCGGATGGTGCATGGTCGAGCGACTTGAGGAACCGATCGAGATCCTTGCCAGTGATTTCCGCCGCAGCGCCGCGCGGCAGGTCGCCCAGAGCGAAGGGGCCATAACCGACCCGGATCAGGCGGCTGACTTCGAGCCCGAGATGTTCGAGAATGTGGCGCACCTCCCGGTTCTTTCCCTCGGTGATGGTCAGCACGATCCACTGGTTGCGCCCGGTGCGCCGTTCGAGATTGGCGTCGATGCGGCCATAGCGCATGCCATCGACCTCGACGCCCTCGATCAGGTCTTCAAGCTGGGCCTGCGACACTGTGCCGAACGCGCGGGCGCGGTAGGTGCGGGTCACCTTGGAGGAGGGCAGCTCAAGGGTTCGCTTGAGCCCGCCGTCGTTGGTCAGCAGCAGCAGCCCCTCGGTATTGAGATCGAGCCGCCCGACCGGAACCAGGCGCGGGGTTCCGGCAGGCAGGGCATTGCGCAGCGCGGTGTAGATCGTCGGGCGTCCTGCCGGATCGCGCTCTGCGGTGAGCAGGCCCTGAGGCTTGTGAAAAGCGAACAGCCGGGTCGGCTCGGGCGCGGCGACTGGCTTGCCGTCAACGCTCACGCCCTTGAGGTCCTTAAGGATGGTCGCAGGCGTAGTCACGAGCGTCTCGCCGATTTTCACCCGTCCCTCGGCGATCATGCGCTCTACCTCGCGGCGGCTAGCGATACCGGCGCGGGCAAGCAACTTTGCGATACGATCGCCGGGGCGCTCGGGAGGTGGGGGCGGGGGCATCGAGAGGCATTAGCCGGGTGGGGATACAAGGTCAAAAGGGCTGGCGTGCCAGCTTCGATGGGCTACACCACCGGCAGCGAAGGGGAGACGGCATGGCCAAGTCGAACAGCTGGAACTTGCTGAGAACCGCATTTTCGAACCGCAAGACCGGGATCATGCTGATCTACGGCATGGCCTCGGGCCTGCCCTATGCCTTGCTGCTTGGCACGCTCTATGCGTGGCTGGGCGAGGTCGGCGTCGATCTGGAGACGATGGGCGTATTCTCGCTGATCGGCCTTGCCTATGCGTTCAAGTTCCTGTGGTCGCCACTTGTGGATCGCGGCAAGGTTCCGGGCCTTTGGCGGCTGGGACGCAGGCGCAGCTGGCTCCTGCCGATACAGGCGATGGTCGGCTTGGTGTTGATCGCGCTGTCGGCGCTGGATCCCCAAAGCTCGATCGGGCTGTTTTCTTTGCTCGCTGGTATAGCGGCTTTCGCCAGTGCGACGCAGGACATCGTGATTGATGCCTGGCGCGTCGAAGTCGCCGATGAGCAGGCCCCATTGGAGCTGCTGTCCTCGGTTTATCAACTCGGATACCGCCTTTCGGGTCTCGCAGGCGGCGCCTTGGCGCTGATTTTTGCCGCGCGAACCGGATGGCCTGCCGTCTATTTTGGCTTTGGCCTGTTCATGTTTCTGGCCATGATTGCGACATGGTTCGCGCCGGATACATCTTGGGAGAAGACCGAAGCACAAGACACGGCGGCCGGGGAAGCGCAGCTGTCGCGCAGGGTGCGCACCATAGCGCTTACCGTGGTCGGTGCCTTGTGGATTGCTTCGGCGGTGATCGTGATCGAATTCATGATCCAGTCACTGGGGTCCGATCCGGAACTGCGGCCCGACGCCACGCGCTTTACCAAGCTGTTCGGACCCCTGATCGTGGTCGCCACGGTGATCGTACCGGCAATTGTTGCGGCGCTGCTCGATGGCTGGCGACGACAGGGCCGCTTTCTTGCTACCAGCGAGGAGCAGGCCGGCAAGCGCGGGTTTGTCGATCATGCCTATCGCGCACTGGTCGAGCCACTGTCGGAGCTAACCGGGCGGCTGGGCTGGTCGGCGATCCTCATCCTGGGGATCGTGCTCTCTTACCGCCTGACCGACTCGATCTGGGGACCCTTTGCCCTTCCGTTCTATTTGCAAGAACTGAACTACACCAACGACGAGGTCGCAGTCGCCTCGAAATTCTTCGGTGTTGGAATGACCATGGCCGGGATCGCGCTAGCCACCATACTGTTCGTGCGCTTTGGCCGGATGCCCACGGTTGTGCTCGGCGCGGTGCTCGCCGCGGCTTCCAACCTGCTTTACGCCGATCTCGCCAATGGCGGGGCTTGGCTCGACGGTTTTGGCAATGCAACTGGCTTTTACTGGCTGACCGGGCAGTTCGGTGCCGATGCGCGGCTTTCGCGGCTCTTGCTGGCCATCGCGGGTGAAAACCTCTCGGGCGGGATCGCGGGTGCGGCCTTCGTTGCCTATCTCTCGTCGATCACGGCAAAGAGCCATGCCGCCGTGCAATATGCGCTGCTGTCGTCGCTGACCGTGCTGGTCGGCTCGCTGGGCCGCGCCGCGCTGGGCGAGAATATCGACGCAGGCGGTTATGCGCCGGTGTTCTATTTCACCGCCGCTATCGGTTTGATCGCCGTGGTGCTGACCCTGATTGAAACACTGCGTCAGCGCCGGCTCGCGCCTAATCCGGAAACTCGCGATTAATCCGCAGCACTTCGCCCGCAAGGTAGAGCGAGCCGCAGATCAGCACTGGCAGACCATCGTGTGGCAGCATGGCAAGCGCCTCGGCAACGGTATCCGCCGCGCGCGACTTTGTCCCAAAAGCCTGCGCGACGTGGTGTTCGTGGCCCGGCACCGGCACGACCTGAAGACTGGCGATCCCGCCATCGAGCGGCGCGACAATCGCGCGTGGGTCCTTGCTGGCCAGCATGCCGAGCACGAGGTGCAGGCGCTGGCCTGCGAAATGCCTCGCTATCGCCGCGCCCGCATCGGGATTGTGGCCGCCGTCGAGCCAGATCTCCCGCCCCGGCAGCAGTTGAGTAAGCGGGCCATTGCCGAGCCGCTGCAGCCGCGCAGGCCAGGTCGCGGCGCGTATCCCCGAGGCCATGGCCTCGGGCGAGACCATGATCCGGTCCTGATGGCGGAGCATCGCAACCGCAAGCGCGGCATTGTCTGCCTGATGGGCGCCGGTCAGCCCGGGTAGCGGCAGATCGAGCGTACCCCAGGCATCCTCATAGGCGATGGTTTCGCCGACCCGCGCCTGCCAGTGCTTGCCGCGCATGGCCAGCGTCGCACCTGTCCGCCGGGCAGCCTCGGAAACCTCATGCGCTGCTTCGGGCGGATAGGCTTGCGCGACCAGCGGCGCGCCGGGCTTCGCGATCCCGGCCTTCTCGAAGGCGATCCGGGCGAGTGGAACTTCGGGCGTGCCTGGCTCGGGCGCGAGCAGGAATTTCTCGTGATCGATACCCAGCGAGGCAATCCCGCAAACCAGAGGGTGCTCGATCGTGTTGGTGGCATCGAAGCGCCCGCCAAGCCCGACCTCGATCACGCAGGCATCGGCGGGACTGCGCGCAAAAGCGAGGAAAGCGGTGGCTATGGTTGCCTCGAAGAAACTGATCGCAAGCCCTTCACCTGCATCGAGAACTTCACGAAGCAGATCGGCCAATGCTGCATTCTCGATGAGTTTGCCGGCTACGCGAATGCGTTCGTTATAGCGCACCAGATGCGGGCTGATGGTGACGTGAACCGAGTGTCCCGCCGCTTCCAGAATGGCGCGCAGGAAGGCACAGGTAGAGCCCTTGCCGTTGGTCCCTGCAACATGGAAAACCGGCGGCAGATGGTGCTGTGGATCGCCAATGCGCGCTAGTAGCAAGCGCATTGCATCGAGGCCGAACCGGCCTTGCGGCAGTGCCAGAGCGGCCAGCCGGTCAAGCTGGGCCTGGACCTGCGGGTCGTCGGATTGGGCGAAGTCGAGCAAGGCTCAGCGCGCCGAATGCACAGCCTCGGCCAGTGCCCGCGTCAGGTCGCGAATAGGCGCCGGAGCAGCCGTGCCATGCGTGCCGACCAGATCGACCAGCGCCGAGCCGACTACAACGCCGTCCGCCACCTTGGCGATT
>JBIPOX010000339.1:0-2642 GCA_044378785.1 Novosphingobium sp. | reverse complement strand
GTGGACCTGGCCTTTCCACGCCCCGTACATCGCCGGATTGAGCCGGAAACCGAGTTCGGGATCGATCGCCTCGAACTCGAACACGCGCTCGACCGTCGATTTGCCCGGCCCAGCGAGCAGTGCGGTGATCGTGCCGTGCATCGCCGCCTTGTCGGAAGCGCGGTAGGTGATCTCGGGATAGAGATGCAGGATCGGCATCTGGGTTCCGTCGCTCTCGTTGATGTAGCCGGAAAAGAACTCGGGAGGGCCATCTCCGCCAAAGTCGCGAAAATAGTAGGCCAGGTCATAGCTCGATCCGTCGGGCCGCTCGATCCGCGACACCAGCCAGTTGAAGTGATAGGCCCCGCTCTTGGCCCCGCCGGTCGCGCCCGAATGGCCGGGGACGAGATCGTCGGGATCCTTGCCGACGTGTTCGCGCACACCCCAGCTATGGTCGCGAAACCCGAACCAGTCCTCGCGGCTGACCTCGATCCGTTCGCCATCGACTTCGATCCAACCCGAGACCTCGCCCGGCTGGTGATAACGGATCACGTCCGAGGCGGCGCGGCCGCTGGCAATCACCACGTCGCGCTTTTCGAAAAAGGCGGGCATGGTGGCGTGGAAGGTCAGCTCGAAGGAGAGCGGCTGCGCCTCGTTCGCCGCGAGGCTTACGCGCAGTTCCTCGAACGGACGCATGACTTCGTAGCGTAGCGGGCCGACGCTCATGTCCTCGCTCGCAATGTCGAGCACCCGGCTGGCGCGCACGGTGCGCTGGGAAGTGCCGATCTGCACACCCGCGAAGCCGTCGATGACGTTGCGGTTAGGATATTTGCCCAGCCCGAAGCTCGCCTGAATGCCGCCGCGCTTGCTCATCAGCGTGAACCACACCTTCTCGGTCCAGCCCCGGTCGGCGGTGCCGACGGCGGCGTGAGTGTTGACGATCTGGTGCGTGAAAAACTCATCCGCATTGGTCAGCGCGGCAATGGTCGGGATCATGGCAGGCCTTTCGGTGGGATCACATGCCCTCGGCGTCGAGCATGGAAACCAGCACGCCGAGGTAATAATCGAGATTCTGCTCGAAATAGGCGAGCTTGGGATCGGTGTTCTTGCCGGTCACCCACAGGTTGGTGCCTTCGGCCATGGTACACAGGATCTTGGCGATTTGCGCCATTTCGTGCCATATCAGGCCCTGGCTGGAGCGCCCCGTGACCCGCTCCCACAAGGCGATGGCTTCCTCGCGCGGGAACATGCCCGGCTCCTTGAGCTGGGTCGCGGCGCGGTGGAACGGTCCCTCGAAAAAGATCATCAGGTAGCCCAGATCACACAGCGGCTCGCCATTGAGCGCCATCTCCCAATCGAGCACGGCGCTAAGCTTGCCCTCGTGCCACATGAAGTTCGAAAGCTTCACATCGCCGTGAACAAGGCTTGGCGGGCCGCTGACCGGGGCAGGGCGGGCGAGCAGCCGGTCGTAGGCGGCGACGAGCGGCGGGCAATTGGCCTTGTCGGCGAAGCTGCGCCACATGCGCGCGTCCTGTTCGGGGCTGACGGGATCGCCGAGCAGGGGCAGCGGTGCGAGCCTTGCGAAGCCCGCAACCTGCGTGAGCCAGCGCTCGCAAAGCTGCCGCCGGAATCCATCGTCCGGCGCGGTGAACCACTCGGGCAACTGGGTATCGTGGACTTCGGCGCCCGCGACGCATTCCATGACGAAGAACGGCGCGCCGAGGAGGCTATCGTCCTCGCAGATCGCGACGATGCCCGGCACCGGCGGACCGCCGGGAACTTGGCCCAATGCCGCATAGAGCCGCGCTTGCGCGAGGACATCGTGACCTTCGAGGATCGCCCCGCCCGCGGGCGGCATCCGCAGGATCCAGTCCTGCCCCTCGATCCGGTAAGTCTCGTTCGAGAACCCGGTGGTCAGCGGGACGACCGCGCGGATCGCCTCGCCGCCAGGCAGATAGGCCCGCAGCGCTCCGGCAATTGCTTCGATGTCGCGGCTCACGCCTTTTGCAGGATGTGCACTGCCGAGGAGGTGCCAAAGCCGAGCACGTGGGCAAGCCCGGTGCGTGCGCCTTCGACCTGGCGTTTGCCCGCCTCGCCGCGCAGATGCTCGACGATCTCGACAATATTGGCGACCCCGGTCGCGCCGATCGGATGGCCCTTGGCGATCAGGCCGCCCGAGACATTGACCGGAATGCGCCCGCCGAGCATCACTTCGCCATCCTCGATCATCCGCGCCGCCTCACCCTCGGCGCACAGGCCCAGGTTCTCGTAATGCAGCATCTCGGCGGTGGCGAAGCAATCGTGCAGTTCGACGATATCGAGGTCCTGCGGCCCGAGGCCCGCCATCTCGAAGGCCTTGGCGGCGGCAAGGCGCGTTACCGAATTGGGGTCGAACAGTTCGGGATTGTTGGCCTGCCACGGATCGGAAGCGAGGCCCGATCCGGCAATGCGGACCGCGCGGCCCATTCCCAGTTCCTTGGCCTTCTTTTCCGAGACCACGACAATCGCCGCCGCGCCGTCGACATTGGCCGAACACATCAGCTTGGTAAGCGGATAGGCGATCATGTCGCTGGCGAGAATTTCCTCGAGCGAAGCCTCGGTCTGGTACTTGGCCTTGGGGTTCATCGCGCCATGCTTGCGGTTCTTGACCGCAATCTTGGCGA
>JBIPOX010000338.1:0-2656 GCA_044378785.1 Novosphingobium sp. | reverse complement strand
TCGACGCCCGGCCCCTATGGACGGGAGGGATGGGTGGTGCAGGCGCTCCATCGGTTGCCGACCTTCGCCAGATCGACACATACGCGGCATGCGTCGGTCACGAGCTGGATCGTGGCCGGCAGGCCCGAGGCCGTCGGAATTCTCGAGTCCGACGGACCGATCATCTTCGACGACTACAGCCGCTTCGTTCCGCACGTCGTCGCGACCTAGGCCGTCGCGTGGCGTTCGACCGTCCCTTCATCCTCGCGCCCCCGTTCACGGCCGACCGGACCTATCTCCATGGCGCCGACATATTCGACAGCATCGTGTGCCGCGTCGGCGCGGCTGCCGACGTCCGGCTCGTCCTGACGGTGGCGAGCGACTGTGCCATCGAGGTCTACGACGACGACCTAGCGCACGCCGCCTCGGCCGAGAGGTGCGGAACCTTCGGTTATCTCGACGACGGCGTTCGCCGGCAGCTCCGCCTGCAGCGGCGTCGCGACCTGCCGATACGCGAGCGAGTGCCGCTCGACGAGGAGGCGTTGATCGAGGGGGCCATCTTCGAGGACGACGGCGCGACGCTCCCCGCGGGAGAGGCGCCGTTCATGCGGCGGGTCGCGGCCGCCAGCATGCACCTCCTTCTGATCCGTTGCCCCGACGACTACTGGTCCATCGCGGAGATCGCCTGCGCCCGTCTTCCGCCGCGCCGGGCGCCCGCGTCGGTGACGCTTCGGCGACTGCTGGGGGGACGCTACTGGAAGGCGAGTGCGTCGGCGCCGGACGGCAGTGCCGACGGCACGATACTTCTTGCGCAAGGGCAGCCGCGTCGCTGAGTATATGTTCGATATCGCACCCAGGGAGCGCAGTGCATGTCGCCGAAGTTGACCGAGCAGGGTGTACGGGAGGTCATTTCGAGCGTCGTCGTGCGCATCGGTTCCGATGACCTGGGTGTCTCCGAGGATTTCCACGACTTCGGCTTCGATTCGCTCGATCACGCACAGATCCTGATGCGGATCGAGGAAGTCTTCGGCGTGCTGATCGCGGCGGACGATTTCGATGCCTGCCGGTCGATCGGCGCGATCCTCGACTACGCGGCGAGGCCGATCGAACCCGCATGCTGAGCGACAGGCTTCTCCTCGAACGGTGGATTGCCGGCGACAGGGAAGCGGTCGAAGCGGAGATTGCGGGTTACGCGCGACCCGAAGAAGGGCGGCCCGTCCTGGAAGCCTTGGACTTTCTCTGCAGGTTCGAGCGCGGGGAACCGATCCCGAAGCCGGCGGCGAGCGCGTATCGACACATCGTCGTCCTCGGCGCGATCCTCGACTGCGGATCCCTGGCGGCCGCCAGACAGTATGCCTCGACCGTTCTCGACCAGCCGGACGCCGGCACAGCGAGCCTTCCCTCCCTCGTTCTGGCGGCGCCCGAGACGCCCTCCGGACAGCATGAGCTCGAGTTCCGCGACGACCCGGCAGCGGAAGTCCAGGTCGTGCCGCGCCCGGGTTCGCGCACGGTGCTGTTCGTCTTCACCGGCGGCGCGCATCGCTTTTTCGGCCCGCTCGTCGTGATGCATCAATGGTTCCGAAGGCTCGACGCGAGCATCGTCTACCTGCGCGATCTCGACGGGATGTTCTATGCCGGCGGCATCGGCTCCCTTGGGCCCGGCTATGACGATACGATCGGGCGCCTGTACGGGATTGCCGGGTCGCTGGGGGCGGCGCGGATCCTCTGTACGGGAAGTTCCTCCGGCGCATTCGGCGCGCTTCGTTACGGCCTGGACCTGTCGGCGGAAAGGGTATTGAGCCTGTCGGGACCGTCCCGGCTGGATTCAAGCGGGCAGCGTGTCCTCATGCGACAGAGGCGGCGCCGGCCTTCGGCCATTCCGATCGATCCAGACACGCTGGACATGGCCGCCGTCTATCGCCGGGCGCGGCGGCGGCCTTCCGTTCGCATGACCTTCGGCGAGAGAAACGAGATCGACAGGACCGAAGCTGAAAACATGGCACCCCTTGCCGGGGTGCTGCTCGACCCTATTCCGGGTGTCGAGGAGCACAACATCCTGCCATCGCTCGGAAGGGACGGCTTCGAAGCCAGGCTGCACTGGCTCGCATCCTGCACCGCGTACCATTGATACAAAAGGAGCGGCCCGTCGCCACGCTGGCGCCCCGCTGCCTCGTGATATCCTGCAAACAGCTGTTTTTGCGAGGGTAACGGTGCGCAGGGACGACAGGAAGCTTGCCGAGCTCGAGACCAACCTCAATCGACTCCGCGACGATCTCAACGATCTGTCGAAGGCGCTGAACGTCAATCCGCGCAACACCAGCCTGGTGATCCGGAGGGTCAACCTGATGGGCCGCATCGTGGCGGCACAGTCCACCGTCGAGCAACTGCGCGGCACCCTGCGCCACGCCTGAGGCGGCATCGCCCCTCTCTATCCGCAGGGGCGGCGCGGATCAGCCGCCCATGCCGCGCTTCTTGCGGCATTCGTCGAGCTGGTGGATCGCCGCGGCGACGCCCTCGAGCGGGAACTCGTAATCCTGCATCCCGACGCCCACCAGGCCTTCGCGTCCACCCTTGCGGAGCCCCGAGAGTTCGGCCTCGCCCAACCAGGCGATGCTCCAGCCGCCGACCCCGACTCCGCTCACCTGGTTGCCGCCGCCGTTGCCGAAGCCCTTGCCGT
>JBIPOX010000337.1:0-2657 GCA_044378785.1 Novosphingobium sp. | reverse complement strand
CTGGCCGAAGCGCTGCCCGCAGGCCCGGTCGCACTAGTGCTCGGTGCCGAGGGCGAAGGCATGCGCCACAACATCACCCAGCATTGCGATGCGCTGGCCCGGCTGCCAATCAGCGAGGCGATGGAGAGCCTCAATGTCAGCAATGCGGCAGCGATCGCACTTTATGCCGCGTCGATCCGCGACCAGTCGGAAGGGGAATGATCATGAGCATCGCGCTTGCCATCGAAGACCGGAAGCCTGGCATTCGGCGCATCGGCGCAGCAACCGTGTTGGTCCTGCTGTGCAGCGTGCTTGCGGCCTGCGTGCTGATGCCAGGCAAGTTCACCTCCAGCCTCGATCTGCGCAAGGACGGGCGGTTCGCCTTTGCCTACAAGGGCGAGATCCATTTCGTCTCACCGGGCGAAATGCAGGACAAGAAAGCTCCGGTGTTCGAGCCGGAACCCTGCGAGACTTCGAGCGGCGCGGAGCGCAAATGCACCCCGGCCGAACTCGACCGCCAGATGCGTGCCTGGCAGACGCGCCAGAAGCAGGAAAAGGCAGCCGAGGCTAAGCAGATGACGGCAATGACCGGCGGGATGGACCTGTCCGACCCGAAGACCGCTGAGGAGTTTGCCCGCAAGCTTGCCCGTCAGCATGGCTGGCGCAGCGTCAAATCGATGGGCAAAGGCCGCTTCGACGTCGATTTCGCGATCCAGGGCACGCTGACCCACGATTTCACCTTCCCGGTGATGGAGGACTATCCGCTGGCCAATCCCTTCGTGCAGGTGCTGCTGCGCGAGGACGGATCGGCGCGGGTGATCGCGCCGGCCTTCTCCAATGGTCCGGCAGGCTCGCCTTTCATGGCGCTGGCCCAGATGGGCGCGATGGGTGAGAACGCGAGCACCGATGACACCGAAAAGGCGGAAAAAGCCGAGGCCAAGGCGCCGCAATTGCCGCGCATCGATGGTTTGTTCACGCTGACCACCGACGCGGTGATTGTCGCCAACAACACCGACGAGGGGCCGACAGCGGTCGCCAATGGCGCGCAGCTGAGCTGGACGATCAACGAGCGCACCCAGGCTGAACCCAAGGCGCTGATCAGGCTGGTCCGGTAACCGGCGGCCTTCAGGCAGCGGGCACAGAAAAACCGCACCTGCCCTGGGGCTGATGCGGTTGTTTCCTGCTGCGGCCGCTTTTCCGACCGCGCGAGGTTTGCTGGCCTTAGTTGACCGCGTCCTTGAGGCCCTTGCCCGCCTTGAACTTGGGCAGCGCCGAAGCCTTGATCTGCATCGGTGCGCCAGTGCGCGGGTTGCGACCGGTCGACGCCTTGCGCTTGGCAACCGAGAACGTGCCGAACCCGACAAGGCGGACTTCGCCGCCCTTCTTCAGCGCGCCAGTGATGGCCTCGAAAACACCTTCCACGGCCTTGGTTGCATCGCTGCGGGTCAGGCCGCTCGACTCGGCGACAGCGCCGATAAGATCGTTTTTGTTCATTAAGTAACCCCCCTTGAAGTGGACGTTGATCTGGATTGTGAGAATCTCAAAGATCGCTCTCGCGACGGGTGAGGACTTGAACGATCTTGGGCAGGCCTGTCAAAGCCAAATGCCCGCTTTTCGATCGATTCTGCGCAGAAATGCTGCCATTTTGGCGCTCGTTTTGATGATCTGCCCTCGCATCAGCGGGATTGACCCTGCCAATTCCCATAACGGGGCAATCCCAACGTATCGCCTCACTTCCGAGTCGCTGCAATGCAGCGCGCCTCAGTGCGCTGTGGTCGAATGACCGGCACCGCCCAGCAGCGGGGCCGCCGACTGGCTGGCGAGCTCGTCCGCCTCGGTCCACTCGATCGGCGCCAGCGGATCGACCAGCGCACGCGCAAGTATCTCGTCGACATGCCCGACGGGCACGATCTCGAGCCCTTCTTTCACATTGGCCGGAATCTCGGCGAGATCCTTCTCGTTCTCCTCGGGGATCAGCACGGTCTTTATGCCGCCCCGCAGAGCTGCCAGCAGCTTCTCCTTGAGGCCGCCAATCGGAAGGACGCGGCCGCGCAGGGTGACCTCGCCCGTCATCGCCACGTCCTTGCGCACGGCATTGCCAGTCAGGGTCGAGACAATCGAGGTGACCATGCCGATCCCGGCGCTGGGTCCATCCTTGGGCACCGCGCCTTCTGGCAAGTGGATGTGGATATCCTTACGCTGAAACACCGAGGGCTTGATCCCATAGGCAGGGCTGCGCGCCTTGACGAAACTGAAAGCGGCCTGGATGGATTCGCTCATCACCTCGCCCAGCTTGCCAGTCGCACGGATCTGGCCCTTTCCTGGAACAGTGACGCTCTCGATCGTCAGCAGCTCGCCGCCAACCTCGGTCCAGGCAAGGCCGGTGACCGCGCCGACCTGGTTCTCTTCTTCGGAGACGCCATGGCGGAACTTGCGCACGCCTGAGAAATCGGAGAGCTTTTCAGGGGTTATCGAGATACTCTTAGTTTCACCCTCAAGAATCTTGCGCAGCGACTTGCGCGCCAGCCGAGCAATTTCTCGCTCCAGCGTGCGCACACCGGCTTCGCGCGTGTAATAGCGGATCAGGTCGCGTAGCGCCTCGGTGGTGAGGTTGAACTCATCGCGCTTGAGGCCATGCGCCTCGACCTGCTTCGGCAGCAGATGCCGCTCGGCAATCT
>JBIPOX010000373.1:0-2658 GCA_044378785.1 Novosphingobium sp. | reverse complement strand
CCCCCACTGCCAAGCTGACGCATCTGTCGGAACGTACAGATGGGCATCGTCAACCTTTGCAGTAACGGCAGCAGGGGGCTCATTGAAAATGCACGCCGTGCTGTCTGATCCACCGCACGCCGCCGACTTTGACGACACTGTACCGGTTCCGATGGTGCGAAACGACGGGAAGAGGCATGCAGTTCACTGGCCCATTGGGTGGGCAGATAAGCATAACTTCTCTCGCGTACTCGTTCGCAACCCCATGAAGGTTTCCGTATCGCTGAATCAGCGCGTTGATCACGACACCGTCGAATACAATGTCGTAGAAGAGCTGCTGGGTCGAAACGCGCGTGCACAGGACACAACACTCCGGGTTGGCTCCCGTCTCTTCGCCAGGGACGATAAACTCTGTTCCGATAAACGGGTTGTTTTTGTCGATAAACATGCACTCGCATTCTTCCCCCATCGCACATGGGCGCTCATTTGAATTGACGACTTCGCGCATGAAAGATTCTTCGTATTGTCGGGTCACGTATGGGACAGACGGGAGCGTTTTGATGTTGGAGTTTTGGGCGACCATCTCCTGCATGAGACGTTTGTATGGCAACTTCGAAAGTAACGTGTTGAGCTCGAGTCGCATTTCACTCCGAGGTTTTGCCCCTGAGACTGATTTTTCAGGGTCTTTGTTTTCAGCTGAAACTGCCGAGTGTTTCCTGCGCGAAACAAAACAGTCAGATTCATGTTCGATTCAAATAGGAACACATACGCCTTATTACCGCTTGGTCCCTGAGCCCGAAGTCGCCCCCTTTGCACTGTCTTCACTTGGGAGCATAGACACGATGCGTGAGTATACACTGTCGAGGTCGTCACCCATGGACCGAATAAAGTCTGCCCCAACGTTGACGTGTTTGGTGAGCGCGGTTTGGGAAAAGGTCTCAAGTTCTTCACTAGAAATGTTTTTTGCAACGCGAGGAGTCAATCCAGATCCCGGAGCTGAGGACTGGGTTCCGCGGACTTTGTAGTCCCATTCTTCTGGAAACTGCATGCCGGGTGTATATTCGGTCCTTTTTTTCGAGATGGACACTTACACACGGACACACACACTTGGAACCAAAATTTTTTTTATTGTTTTTTTTTTTACAAAATGAGAGTAACAATCAACAATCGCGCAAAAATGAGGTCAATAGGGGGCAAAGATTTCGTGACGTCCAGCAAGGCACGAGACGTGGTTGACGCAGCCAGGAGTCGCACAAGTTCAATAAAGACATTTTCACTTCTTTCGTTTTCTAAGAGCATGTAGATGAAAGTGTATGCAGACATAGTAGCGAACGCGAGCTGTGAGATGAGTATGCCGTTTTGCGTGGAAAGGTCGGTTATCATGAAGTCACCCACTCTCCAAAGCACATATTGTTGCCACTCCGTTGATTTTATCATGCTTGCAACAAAGGCTGTGACAAATAGCAGCCCCAAAAGAAAAAAAATAGATTGCAGCGTGTCGCCCGACTTGTCTTGGAAAATGAGGAGACTTATGCCGAGATCAAGCAGGAGCTGCTTGAAAATCGACTGCATGGCTTGGATGAAAAACGGACTAGAGGTGTCGTCCGGGAAAAACGCTTGCTTGTACACAAAAAACACGCAAGTGAATGAACTGAGACATATTGAAAGGATCTTCGTGGCTCCAAATGTTTCCTAAAACACAAGGACATTAGGTTCTGGTGAAAGCAACACTGTCACAAGGTAGGCACACCATAATCTTCCGACTTGCAGTGTACGTGAAAAGGAATTTGGTTCTTGCGACTAGCGGGTGCGCTCGTATGTCCAGTGGAAGAAATTTTACAAACATCAGTGCACATATGGCAAACAGCGCAAACAGAAAGGAGTCGTAAGTGGATTTTTCTCGCGGGAAAAGGACATTTGTTTGATTTATGACAATGCTCATAAGCGTTGTGCTCACAAGAGATGTGATTTTCGTAGCGGTCGTTATTTCCCCAGAATACATCGATCCTAACAACACCAATGAAAACAGGGTAAAAACACTCGCTGATTTAGAAAGCTCCCACCAGCCAAGAATATCAGCAATCTCTTTGCTTGTATCAACAACCAAAATAGTCTGGATTCTGTTGTTGAGAAAATCCAAATTCATAATCGAGGAAGACGCTAATACATTTCGATTCTTTCAACATATATGTGTTCGTCCGACACCGTTCTTTTTTGCAATCGATGACATATTTATGTGAACGCCGTGATTTAGCCTCGATCTTATGAGTGCTACTCCACAAACGGCAGCAGTGCCTTCGCCTAACACAGATTCGGATGCTTCTATGTTGTTATCACGGACAGTGTTGGTGGAATTCAGCGCTTCTCCTGTAACATTTGCGACTCAGAACTGTGCACGATGGTCCATTGCAGAATCCACAGCTGCCAAGATTTTTGCAAGAGATGCCACCACGCCTTCGAACACCGGTAACATAATCTTGGAAACTTATTGTGCTGCCGTGGAACTGAATGTGTGCCTCTTAGGTACTCAAGAAATCAAAAACGTGCTTTTGAAAAAGGTCACGATGCTAGAGCACAAGACAAATATACCACATGTCACTTCTCTAAAGATCGATAACCTCCCAGGGAACGAGTATACGCAAACCGGGAATAGCTCTAGCATGCATTTCCTAGGCGAAG
>JBIPOX010000335.1:0-2663 GCA_044378785.1 Novosphingobium sp. | reverse complement strand
ATCCGATCTGGGGCAAGCGCCTCCAATGGGGCGATGCAGTGCGCGAGGCGGGGCCGCTAGTCGGCGCGCCACAGCTGCCCTTGGCCGAGGTCCTGCCGCCGTGGTTGCAGCGAGCGCCTGTCGCCGAACCTCGCCCGCCCAGGCCGCTGGCGCCTTCCGCGCTGGCTGATGAGGCGCTTGCCGATCCGCCTTGGCCAGCGGGTGCCGGCGGACTGGCGGCGCGGCGGGGCGTGCTGATCCACAAGCTGCTAGAGCGTTTGCCCGAAGTCGCCCATGGTGCCCGCAAGGCGGCGGGGCAGGCCTGGCTTACGCGCAATGGTGCCGAATTCTCTCAATCTGAGTGCGAGGAAATGCTCGCCTCCGCGCTTGCCGTACTGGCGCATCCCGACTGGTCGGCCCTGTTCGCGCCGGGCAGCCTTGCCGAGGTGCCAATCACTGCGACCCTGGGCGAACAGGTGATTGCTGGCACGATTGACCGTTTGCTGGTCGAGGAGGACCGCGTGCTGGTGGTCGATTACAAGACCGCGCGCCGTCCACCCGAAACGCTTGAACAGGTGCCTGTCGCAATCCTGCGGCAACTGGCGGCCTATTGCGCGGCTCTGGAAAAGGTCTGGCCCGACCGTGTCATCGAGGCCGCGCTGCTCTATACCGCTGTGCCGAGACTGATGCCGATTCCCGCGCAAACCATTGCTCGGCACAAGCGCGGCTTGATGGCAACGCAGTAATCCTATGCAGGCGAACCGTTGCCAGAGGCGCTCACCATCCTAGATTGATGCCAATACCAAGAAGGAGTTTACCTGCCATGCCGACCAAGGCTGTGACCGACGCCAGTTTCGAGACCGACGTGCTCAAGTCCGACAAGCCCGTGCTTGTCGATTTCTGGGCTGACTGGTGCGGCCCGTGCAAGATGATTGCCCCCGCGCTCGAGGAAATCAGCGAGGAACTGGCAGGGCAAGTGACCATCGCCAAGATGGACATTGTCGAGAACACCGCGATTGCCGGGCAAATGGGCGTTCAGTCGATCCCGTTGCTGGTGCTGTTCAAGGACGGCAAGCCAGTCGCCAGGAAGCTCGGCGCTGCGCCCAAGGGTCAGCTCAAGAACTGGCTGGTCAGCGAGCTTTAGAGCTCATCCATTCGCATTATCCTTGCCGCGAGCTCGTCCCACAATGCAGGCGAGCTCGCGGCGATCAGGCCTTTGCGGTCTGGCTCATCGACCCGGTAGGCCGAACCGTCGGGCCGAGCTGCCCTGCCGCCTGCCTCATTGAGTAGCAGCGCGCCTGCGGCGTGATCCCAAGCATAGGTTCGCTCGACTATCGCGACATCGTTCTGGCCGAGCACGAGGCGCGGATATTGCTCGGCAGCGCAGCGCGGAATGTCGACCATCCGATAGTGCGGTGCGATATGTGCCTTGAGCGCCTCGCGCTGCGCAGCATCGACGAACAGCAACGAAATCGCAGCGATGGGCGGTTGCTCGCCGCTGGTGCGGGCAGCGAACCGTTCGCCGTCGATGTAGGTGCCTGCACCCTTCGCGGCGTGGCAGAACCGCCCGGTCAGACTGTCGAGTATCCATCCGCCCACTGTCTCGCCGTTCTGGGCAAGGGCGACGATTACGCCGAACGGAGGCTTGCCGGCAGCAAAATTGTTGGTTCCGTCGAGCGGATCGATAATCCAGGTTAGCGGCCCGGCCAGCTGCCCGATCAGCGCGGGATCGGCATGGGCAGCCTCCTCGCCGACCAGCGCGGCTTCGGGTAGCAGAGCCGCGAGCCGCTCATTGAGGATCGCCTCGGCCTCGTGATCGGCGACGGTAACGACATCGTTTGACGCCTTGACGATTACTTCGTGGGCAGCGAGCGCCTGATAGCGCGGCACAATGGCCCGTTCGCTGGCCTCGCGCATGGCGGCATGTATCTGCGGGGTGAGACCAGTGAGGCTCAACTCCGGTAATCCGCGTTGATCGAGATGTATCCATGGGTGAGGTCGCAGGTCCACACCGTCGCGCGTCCCTCGCCAAGTCCTATGTCCACCTCGATGTCGATCTCCTGGCCCTTCAGGTGCGCAGCGACTGGCACCTCGTCGTAGTCGGCAAGCGGCAGACCCTCGCGCGCTGCCCAGACGCCGCCGAAGCCGATCGACAGCTTATCGCGGTCGGCAGGTTCGCCGGCCTTGCCGACTGCCATGACGACCCGTCCCCAATTAGCGTCCTCGCCTGCAATGGCGGTCTTGACCAGAGGCGAATTGGCAATCGCCATGCCGATCCTCCATGCGCTCTCGTCCGAGACCGCGCCGGAAACGCGCACCGTGATGAATTTGCTCGCGCCTTCGCCGTCGCGCACCACGAGGTGGGCAAGCTGGCGGCAGACATCATTGAGAGCGGCAGCGAAGGCATCAGCGCCGGGGCTGTCGAACGAGGACAGTGCGGCATTGCCAGCCTTGCCGGTGGCAAAGGCGAGCACGGTGTCGCTGGTCGAGGTGTCGCTATCGACCGTTATGCACGAGAATGAATCAAGATTTGCGGCGGACAGGCACTCCTGAAGGAACCCCGGCTCAACCGCGGCATCGGTGAATATGTAACCCAGCATTGTCGCCATGTCGGGCGCGATCATGCCGCTGCCCTTGATAAAGCCGCACAGCGTGACGGTCTTGCCATCCACAACCGCGCTGGC
>JBIPOX010000333.1:0-2676 GCA_044378785.1 Novosphingobium sp. | reverse complement strand
CGCCGGTGTTGAGGGTGCCGCCGGGCAGCATGTCCTTGACATTGCCGCCCGAGGAAAAGCCCTTGCCCGCACCAGTCAGGATCGCGACCCGCGCGCCCTGATCGCTGTCAAGCCGGGTAAGCGCGGCGAGCAAGGCCTCGACCATCGCCCGGTCCGAAATCGGATTGCGCAGGTCGGGTCGATTAAGCGTGAGCACGACTACCCCGTCCCCGCTGCTTTCGTACAGCACCAGCTCTTCCACCATGGTCTCCCCGTTTGTCCGGCACTGGCCATAGTCCGGTTGACGCGCCGCTCCAAGGCGTCAAAGCTGCACTCCGGTTGGAAAAACGGGAGAGAGAGATGGCGGGACTGGAAAAGGCCAAGGGCGTGGCGATTGTCACCGGGGCGGCGCGCGGGATCGGCGCGGCCTGCGCCAAGGCGCTGATCGAGGATGGCTGGAGCGATGTGCTGCTGTGCGATCTCAATGCCGACTTGCTCGAAGAAACCGCAAAGTCGCTGCATAACTCGGGCGCGCGGATCGCGACCCTGGCGGGCGATGTTACTGCGCCCGATTTCATGGACCGGATGATCGAGGCCTGCCAGGGCCAGCAAGTCGCAGCGGCGGTCCATGCTGCCGGGGTCTCGCCAAAAATGGTCGATACGGCCCGTATGCTCGAGATCAACTGGGAATCGGCGCTTGCCTTTGTCGAGGCAGTCAAGCCGCGCATGGCTGAGGGCGGGGCAGTGGTGATGATCGCTTCGAACACCTCCTATTTCCCGATCGACGAGGACCTGCGCGAAGCATTCGAACAGCCGCTCGCAGCTGGCGAAAGCGCGGCCTATGCAGAGCGGATCGGCAATTCGTTCGCTGGTTACCTGCTGGCGAAACGCGGGGTGCGCGCGCTGGCCAAGAGCGAGGCGGTGGCCTTCGGAGATCGCGGCGCGCGGATCGTTTCGGTCTCGCCCGGCCTGATCGACACCGAGATGACCAAGGAGCGGGAAACCCCGACGATCCAGCAAATGATAAACGAAGCGGCGATCAAGCGCGTCGCCGATACGTCAGAACTGGCGGCCGTGATCGCGTTCCTGCTATCGCCCAAAGCCAGCTTCATGACCGGGTGCGACGTGCTGGTCGATGGCGGCGAGACTGCGGGAATGGGTTACCAATAGCACCGCTGGCTGCGGTCAGGCTCGGCCACCAGCCGCTGCTGCTGCCATCATCTTGCTCAGGTCAACCTGACCGGTGACCACGCCGCCCATGAAACCGCCATCGACCGGCAGAACCACGCCGGTGACGATGCTGGCCGCGTCGCTGTTGATCAGCACCAGCGGGCTCGCCTGCTCCTCGGAGGTTGAATAGCGGCCCAGCGGCTCGGCGGCGGCATCGACCACAGCCTTGCCCGAATGCTCGTGGAAGCTCGCCATCATCGGCGTCTGGGTAGGCGAGGGCAGCGAACAGTTGATGCGGATGCCCTGCTTGATCAGCTGGGCGGCGCGGTACTGGGTGTACATGATCACTGCCTCCTTGGAGAAGGCGTAACCCTCGCTCATCTGGTCAGGATGGGCCTCGCACCAGGCGACGGTCTCGTCCCAGTCAGTGATCTGCAGCAGTTCCATGTGCACCGGGATGCGCATCGACCAGCCCAACCCGCCGGTCGACGAGATTGAGACAATCGCGCCCTTGCTGCCCATGCGCGGGATCACCTGTTCGGCAAGGTGGCGGGTGCCGATGAAATTGACCTTCATCGTCTCGATTGGCGCAAACGCGCCCGCGCCGGGCAAGCCCGCGCAATTGAACAGGCAGTCGATCTTGCCAGCCACTGCCGCCACACCTGCCTCGATCGAAGCCGGATCGCGCAGGTCCACCCGGGTGAACGACGCGAGCGGCAGGGTGCTGTCCTTGTAGTCGAAGCCATGCACTTCGGCTCCGAGATCGAGCAGGGTCCGCGCCGTCGCCTCGCCCATGCCAGAAAAGCAGCCGCTGACGATGACGCGCTTGCCCCTGTAGCCTAAAATGTCCGATCCCGGAAAATCGCTCACCAGCCTCTCCCTTGTGTTATGCGATCAGCGCTCAGCCCGCACCCATCAGCTCGGCCAGCTTCGACAGGTCAACCTGCCCGGTAACCAGGCCGCCCATGAAGCCGCCGTCAACCGGCAGCGCGACACCATTGACGATGCTCATCAGGTCGCTGTTCAAGGCGACGATTGGCCCGGCCTGTTCCTGCGGCGTGGAATAGCGGCCCAGCGGTTCGGCAAAGACGCCGATCACTGCTGCGCCAGCCGCCGCCTCGAAGTCGTTCATCATCGGGGTCGCGGTCGGCTGCGGCATCGAGACGTTGAAGCGAATGCCCTGCTTGATCAGCTGCGCTGCGCGATACTGGGTATAGACGATCAGCGCTTCCTTCGAGGAGGAATAGCCATCGCTGACGAATTCGAGGTCGGCATTGGCCCAGGCCATGGTCTCGTCCCAGCCGGTAACCTGCATCAGCGCCATCAGCTTTTCGAGCTTGCCGTGCCAGCCCATGCCGGCGGTCGATGCGATCGAGACAATCGCGCCGCTTCCCTCCATGCGCGGCACCACCTGTTCGGTGAGATGGCGGTGGCCAATGAAGTTGACCGTAAAGCAATCCATCGGCGCAAAGCCGCCCGGCATGCCTGCACAGCTAAACAGCTTGTCGATCTTGCCTTTCACACCTG
>JBIPOX010000024.1:0-9430 GCA_044378785.1 Novosphingobium sp. | reverse complement strand
GATTATCTCTTTGTGCCTAGATGGCGAGTCAGAATTGCGTGGGCTGTGGCAATCGTGCAACGCCCGGCGTTTCAGCCGATATCGGCAAGCGCTTTGGCCTGCTCGCGCAGCACGTCCTTGCGCACCTTGCCCGAGGGCACGCGCGGCAGATCGTCGACCAGTACGAGGTGTTCGGGAAACTTCTGTCTGGCCAGACCCGCTGCGGTCAGGAACCGCTGCACTTCGGGCAAGTCGATGGTTTGACCGGCGCGCGCGATGACGAAGGCGCAGCCCTTTTCGCCGGTTGCCGCGCTTGGCATCGCGACAATCGCCACTTCGGCAACCGAAGGATGGCCGAACAGTGCGTCCTCGATTTCCTTGGGGCTGATGTTCTCGCCCGAACGGATAATAATGTCCTTCTTGCGCCCGGTGATCACCAGATGGACGCCGTGCACCTGCCGGCCGAGGTCGCCCATCCGGAAGAAGCCGTCGGGCAGGAAGCTGGCCTCGTTGTCGGCCTTATCGATATAGCCTGCAAACAGCCCCGGCCCGCGCATCAGGATCTCGCCTTCCTCGCCCTCGGCGACTGGCGCGTCAGTAACGGCATCGACGATCCGCATCTCGACCGGATAGTCGATCCTGCCGTCGGTCTCCGCGCCGTACCTGGCATCGGCGCGGTCACGAATTCCCCAGGTCGCGGTGAGCATCTCGGTCGAGCCATAGGCGCGGAAGAACAGCGCTCCCGGCACCGTGCGATTTGCGCGCACGATCAGTTCGGGCGAGACCGTGGTGCCGCCGCAGAAGAACAGCTTGAGGCTTTGCACGCGTTCGGGCGCGCGTTCGGCAACATCGAGCATCTGCTGGAGGAACGGGGTCGCGCCGCCAGTGACAGTGCAGCCGTGCCGCTCGATGCAGGCGATCCCTTCCTCGGGCGACCAGACGTCCATCAGCACCGAGACATTGCCTGCGATCCACGGCATGTCGAAAGCCCAGATAGCGCCGGTGATGTGGGTGACCGGCGAGGGCATGAACGAGACGTCGCTGGCGGTGATCGGATAGTTTTGCGCCATCGCCCGCACCCGGTGGCCATAGGACAGGTGGGTGTGGAGCACGCCCTTGGGTCTGCCGGTGGTGCCCGAGGTATACATGGCGATTACTACCGAGGCTGGATCGACCCCTGGCAGCGCGCTCTCGTCGACAGGATCCCCGCTCGTCACTTGCTCCCAGGTCAGCGCGCCCTCGTTGCGCACCACGATGACGTCGCGCAGCGCCGGCAATCGCGCTCGCAAGCCTTCGATCATGGCGGTGTGATCGCACTTGCGGAACATGCCCGGGACGAAGATCGCTTTCGAGGCGCAGTCGGCGAGGATGTAGGCAAGCTCGGCTTCGCGATAGATCGGCGGGATCGGGTTGATGACAAGCCCGCACATCCGCGCGGCGAGCGCGATCACCGGGGTTTCGGTCCAGTTGGGCAGCTGGAACGAGATCACGTCGCCCGGCTTGAGCCCGCGTTCCAGGAACCAGCCTGCGAGGCGCAACGAGGCCTCCCAAACTTCGCGGCGGGTGACGCGCTGTTCGCCCTCGATCTGGTAGAGCGCCTCGGGGTCTTCGGCCATGCGCGCGCGCGCCGCATCGACCAGGGTCTCGGTCCGCCAGTGACCCTCGCTCAGCCAGCGCTGCGCCAGCTCCTCGCACCAGCGGGTCTGAAAGCCGCTCGGGTCTGTCCTCGTGATCCAGTGCATCCTCAACTCTTTCTTCTCAGCGCAGGCGTTTTAGCGCGAACGCGGCAGCTCGAGCACGCGGTCGGCAGTGATCTCGCGCTGGATCTCGTTGGTGCCGCCCGCGATCGAGAACACCCAGGACCACAGGTAGTCGTGCGTCCACGGATAGGAATCGCGATTGCCGTCAAATTCGAAGAATGCCCAGCCGAGCAGGTCGCTGACCAGCCGGGTCAGCGCCTTGTGAGTGCTGGTGACCATCAGCTTCATCATCGAGCCCTTTGGGCCGGGCATGCCGGTGCGGTCGGTCTCGGCGATGTCGGCGAGGGTCATCGCCCGGATCGCCATGGTCTGGGCCTTGATCGCGGCGAGCTTGCGGGCGATCTCGCTATCCTCGATGGCGGGGCGCCCTTCGGCATCGCGCACCTTCCCGGCCAGCTCGATCGCTCGGCCGACTTTCTCGAACAGTTCGAGCTGATCGGCAATGAAGCCCAGGCCCCGCTCGAAGGAAAGCGTCGCCATGGCCGTCGACCAGCCGCCGTTGATCTCGCCAACCACGTCCGAAACCGGGACGCGCACTTCGTCGAAGAATACCATGTTGACGTGACTGTCCATCAGCATGGTGCGGACTGGTTTGATGTCGATGCCAGGGCTTTTCATGTCGAAAGCGATCCAGCTCAGGCCCTTGTGGCGCTGGCTGTCGGGATCGGTGCGGATCAGCAATTCCATGCAATCGGCATGCATGGCGTCGGTGGTCCACATCTTGGCGCCATTGACCACGATCTCGTCACCCTCGACCCGACCGCTGGTGCGCAGCGCGGCAAGGTCCGAGCCGGCACCCGGCTCGGAGAAGCCCTGGCACCACAGCGCCTCGCCCGATAGGATGCGCGGCAGGTGCTGCGCCTTCTGCGCCTCGGTGCCGCGCGCGATCAGCGTCGGTCCGGCATGCATCAGCGCGACATAGGTGGTGCTGACATGGAGAGCAGGCGCGTGGGTGCGCGAAAGTTCCTCGTACCAGATCACCTGCTGGAGGCCCGACAGGCCAAGGCCGCCGTATTGCTTGGGCCAGGCGACGCCTGCCCAGCCATGCTCGAACAGCTTGCGCTGCCAGTCGCGGTCAAAGCGCGCCGCGGCCTCGCCGCCGGGCGGGCGCGGCTCGCGCGGCACATTCAGGCCAAGCCACGCGCGGGCGCGGGCGCGAAAGGCACGGTCCTCGTCGGAATAGCGCAGGTCCATCGCCTCAGTCCTCGAGCTGTGCGTGAAGCAGCCCGGCAAGCAGATCGTTGCGGCTGCCGAACAGGCGGGAGAGCAGCGCGGCGTGCTTCATAAGCAGGTGGGCGTCGTGCTCGTCGGTGACGCCGATGCCGCCATGGAGCTGGATGGTGCTGTCGGTGGCAAGCAGCGCGGCCTCATTGGCAAGGTGCTTGGCCGCATCGAGATGCGCGGCTGCATCGCTGCGGGCTTCCTTAAGGGCAGTGGCGGCATACCACAGCTGCGCGCGCGCTGCCTCGATCGCGACTGCCATATCGGCGCAGCTGTGGCGCACTGCCTGCCATGCACCGATCGGCTTGCCGAAGGTCTCGCGCACCCGGGCATATTCGACGATGAGATCGAGCGCGGTTTCGGCCAGGCCGAGCAGCATGGCCGCCGCGCCCGCTTGCCCGAGCTGCCAGACCGAGGGGCCGCGACAGGTCACGAAGGCGGGGCCAAGCCCCTCTACAACCGCCAGCGAATTGGCCGGATCAAGCGACGGGCGCGGTGCGATATGTGCGCCGGAAAGCTCGTGCAGGCTTGCCTCAGCGGCAGTGACAATCAGGCCAAGCGGCGCATCGGGCGCGCCGATCAGGCGGTGGCGGCCAGCATCGGGGATTAGCAGCGCGACCCCGGTCTCGCCAGCGATCAGCGCCGCTTGCAGGCTCTTGTCCAGCGCGCAATTGGCGGCAAGCGCCTGTGCGAGCAGGTCGACCGGTCCGCACTGGCGCCCCACCTCGCGAAAGAACAGGGCGTGCTCGATGGTCGAAAGCCCGCTGCCGCCCCTTGTTTCGGGCACGGCCAGCGCGAACCAGCCCATTGCGCCCAATGCCTCGCGTGCCGCCTGGTCGAGGTCCGGGCCGCGCCCGGCATGCAGCCGTGCGATGGGCAGGGCATCGGCGACGAAGTCCGCCGCCGCGCGGGCAATCTCCAGCTCCTCCCCCTCGGGCGCTAGGTACATGGCGTCGTGTGTCCTTCGCTGCGCAATGCGGCCTCGCAAACAATGCACCGCACGCGATTCATTTCTCTAGGCGAGCAGCTTGGGAATGCAACACCCGCTATGCATTGCTTCGCGCCCTGCGCCATGGCATCGTGTGCGCAAAGCCGCTGACAAAGCGTGCGTCAGGAGGATTTGCCATGGCCAGCCTTGCCACCCATTACGAAGTCGGCCCTCTGGCACCGGGCCTGCCTTTCGGTGCGACCGTATCCGGGCTGACCATGGCTGCGCTCAAGGACGAGGCGGTGCGTGCCGCTCTCTATGACCTTTGGATCGACAAGGGCGTGGTCCTGTTTCGCGACGGCGAGGACAGCGAGGAAATGCAGCTCGAGCTGAGCTCCTGCTTCGGGCGCAATGCCGAACACCTGTTCCCCTCGGTGCGCTCGGCCGGTAATTCGGCGCTCACCAACATCAAGTTCTACCCCGACGACGGCGCGCTGTTTGACGTGCGCGGCGAACCGCGCGGCGGCTGGCTGCCGTGGCATTCAGACCTCGTTTACAGCGCCGCGATCAACCATGGCGGTATCCTGCGCGCGCAGATCGTTCCGCCACGTTTCGGCAAGACCGGCTTCCTTTGCCAGATCGCCGCCTATGACCGATTGCCGCAACCCCTGCGCGACCGGATCGAAAACCTTCACGTCGTCTACGAGATCACCATCGACCACGGCGACCATCCCTTCGCCGATACCGAAGAGGTCACCTGCCTGCGCATGGCTGCATCGGGCCGGGCCATTCAGGAGCGCAAGTTCACTTATCCGCGTGCCATCCACCCGATGGTCTACGAGCAGGAGCGCACCGGCAGAAAGGTGCTCAACGTCTCTCCTGGCTTTGCCCTGGGCATTTACGAGGATGGCTCGTGGGAAGGCGACGCGCTGCTGCGCGAGGTTTGCGCCTACTGCATGGACCCCGAGCTTGCCTATTTTCACGATTGGCGGATGGGCGACATGGTGCTGTGGGACAACTGGCGGGTGCTGCATTGCGCCGAGGGCACTCACCCGGAGGATACCCGGCTGATGCTGCGTACCACCATCGCTGGCGATTATTCGCGCGGGCGCGCACTCGGCGTCGAAGGCCCGGTGGCCGATTTCGACATCTGATAGTGACTGCCCATTCCGAACAAACCGGTGCTGCGCAGGAATGGCGGCGCAGCTGGACCGTCGTGCTGGCAGGCGCGCTGGGCTTCGCGCTGTCGTCGGTCACGGTCTATTCGCTCGGGCCGTTCATCGCCCCGCTCGAGGCCGAATTCGGCTGGTCGCGCGCGCAGATCGCCTCGGGCATGACCTTCTATTCGGTGCTCGGCATCCTGCTGACACCGCTTGCCGGGATCGTCATTGACCGGATCGGCCCGCGCCGCGTCGCGCTGTTTGCGCTAATCGTCTACTGGCTCGCGTTCAGCGCTTTGTCGCTGGCAACCGCATCGATCATGGTCTGGTACGCGCTGTGGTTTGTGCTCGCCTTCGCCAGCGCGCCGATGAAACCGACGACCTGGACCGCCGGGGTCTCAAGCGTGTTCGACAAGGGGCGCGGCCTGGCCATTTCGGTGATGCTGTGCGGGGCGGCGCTGAGTTCCACGCTAACCCCGATTTTCTCGACCTGGCTGATCGACGCCTACGGCTGGCGGATCGCCTATGCGGCGATGATGACCACCTATGTCGCAGTGGTGTTCCCGGTTGTCTGGCTGTTCTTCACCAGCGCCACCGACCGCAGCCGGGTTGCGGCCAAGGCGCGGCAAGGCGAAGCCGCTCCCGATGCCGCGCCTGCCGCAGCGCTTACCGGACTTGCCTGGCGCGAGGGGCTGCTCTCGTGGAAATTCGTGCGGCTTGGCGCAGCCGCGACCGTGACGACGATAGTCATCATATCCTTTGTCTCGAACCTGATCCCGATCCTGTCGGACAATGGCCTGACCCGCAACCAGGCGGCAGGCGTTGCCGGATTGGTCGGCATGTCGACCATCGTCGGCAGGCTGATCGGCGGCTATCTGCTTGATCGCGTCAACGGGTCCTATGTTGGCGGGGTGAGCCTCTTGGTGCCGATCATCTCGGCCCTGCTGGTGCTGTCCTATCCCGGCTCGCTCATGGCGGCCTCGATCGCGATCCTGATCCTCGGGCTGTCGCTTGGAGCCGAGCTGGATTGCGTCGCCTACCTCACTACCCGCCATTTCGGCATGAAGAATTTCGGGACGATCTTCGGCGTGGTCTCGGGGTTGCTTGCCTTTGCCAGCGGCCTCGGGCCGTTCCTGGTCAATCTTGTCTATGACGAGACCGGCAGCTACCGGCTTGCGCTCGAAGCATACGTGCCGCTGTCGCTGGTGGCCTCGGCGCTGTTTTTCAGTTTGGGCAAGTATCCGGTGTTTGCGCCTGCAGACGAGGCAATGTCGCTCAGCGCGCCTCAGGCAGCGTGATCCGGGCGCTATAGGCGCCTGCGAGGACTGCCTCGCCGTAGCGGCCGCGAATGAACAGGGCGATGCGTTCGCCCAGTTCTTCTTCGCCCGGCGGACCCGATTGCCAGTCGGTATAGGTCAGCAGCGGACGGCTGCCATTGACCAGGTCGTTGAACACGGTCGCCGAGCGGGCATGATCGCCCGGCGGGATCGCTCCTGCCTGTTCCAGCGTGATGAACACCTTCTCGACATTGCGCTCGAACCGACCATAAATCGACATCGCGGTCTGCTGCATGAATTCGGGGAAACGCTGGCTCTCTGCAATCATCAGCCGCATCAGCCCGATAGAGTGCGGCCGGAACGTGACCTCGAGCGCATAGCGCGCCGCGCGCGACAGTGCCTCGAACAGGGTGTCGTCCTGCCTGACCACCGGTTTGGCGATCGCGCCTGCCGCATCGCGCGCGAAGATCACCTCGCGGAACACGGCCTCCTTGTCGCCGAAATGCTGATAGAGCGTGCGGGTGGCGACGCCCGCGCCGCGCGCGATGTCGATCAGCGAGGTTCCGGCATAGCCATTGGCGATGAACAGCTCGGTGGCGACCTCCATCACCCGCGCCTTGCGGCGCAGCAGTTCGGCGGCGGTCGGCCGCCCGGCCAGCCCGGCACCCGGGCGCTGTGCGCTCATGCTGATCGTCTTGGTGGCCATCGCGTTTCCAGCGCGCGCAATGGCGCAAGTCGCGCCGAAACGCAATCAGGCTGCATCGGGATTGCAAGTGGCTGGCAAGAGGCGCAGCGCAGCCATGCGAGCAAGCTGGCGGCGCAGCGAGACCATGCTGTCGATGCATTGGCCGAACCCGGCCTGGCGCAGCTTGATCGTGGAGACGATCATCGGCACTGCCTTGTCGGCGATCCGCGCGCTGGTCAGCAGGTCGAGATAGTGGTGCGACTGGCCGAGCAGCGAGTCGATATCGTCGATCAGCAGGTTCTGGCTGGAAGCAATGCTCTGCCATGCCGCGCGGCTCTCCGGCAGCGCGAAAAACGCAGCGAAGCTGGCGGGCGGCACGCCCTGGGTGGCAAGGCCCAGCGCCTCGCCAAGCATTGGCCAGGCGTGACGCAGCACGAACAGGTCGCCATTGGTGAAATTGAAGGTCTCGCTGTTTGCCGCCGGGCTGGTCGCGCTCCACACCAGCGCCTGTGCAAACAGGTCGGCGTCCACAGCTTCCCACAGCGATTCGGCCAGTCCCGGCAAGGCGAAGGGCAAGCCGCGCGCGCGGCAGATTGCGGCATAGGCACCGATCGCAGCCACCGGGTTCATCGCTGCGCCTGGCGCGCTGCCGAACAGGATCTGCGGACGCCACACGGTAAAACCGAAGCCGTGTCGTGCTGCCAGCTCGCGGGTGCAATCTTCGTGCAGCCAGTAGAAATTGGCATGATCGTCGCGTGGCTCACTTTCGCGCAAGGGCACCGTGACCGGATGCAGATGCGCGCCATAGGCCTTGCCGCCCTGCAGCAGGCTGACATGCTCGAGATCGCCGCGCGCGGCGAGCGGGCCGAGCAGGTTGCGCAGCATCGCACCATTGCGCGCGATCAGCCTGGCATCGCTCCAGCCCGAAACCAGGCCCGGCGCTTCGGCGACCGCGGCATAGACAAGGTGAGTGACCGGCGGCATTGCTCCGGCCAGTCTGGCGCATTGCCCGGCATCCTCGAGGTCCGCCGCGAGGTGGTCGAAGGCAAGTCCTTGCGCGACCAATGGCCGCCGCCGCGACAGCGCCGTGACCCGCCAGCCCGCTTGCCCAGCAAAAGCCGCCAGCGCGGCTGCGCCGATCACTCCGCTCGCCCCGGCGATCAGAACGTGGCGGGCCTCTCCGCTCTCTGGCCGGGCGGTGTTTTCGTCGCTATGCATCGCGTCCAAAGCCATGGGCAAGGGGAGCGGGCATGACAAGGTTTTCCGGCAAGGTGGTCATCGTCACCGGCGGCGCCAGCGGGATCGGCGAGGCGACGGCAGCGCGCTTTGCCGCCGAAGGGGCGCTCGTCACGGTTGCCGACCGGAACGCGCCAGCGGCGCTGCCCCCGGGCGCGATTTTCGTGCGCACCGACGTCACCGACGAGGCGCAGGTCGAGGCCATGGTTGCAGACACCGTCAAGCAGCGCGGCAAGCTCGATTGCATCGTCAACAATGCCGGGATCGGCACGGCCCAGCCGACGGCGAGCATGCCGCGCGAAACGTGGGAAACGATCTTTGCGGTCAACTCGACCGGCGTCTTCCTGTGCAGCAAGGCAGCGATCCCGCAGCTTGAGGCGACACGCGGCAACGTGGTCAATGTCGCCTCGATCTCGGGCCTGGCCGGAGACTTCCAGATGACCGCCTACAATGCTTCCAAAGGCGCGGTAGTGAATTTCACCCGTGCCTTGGCCATGGAATGCGGCGAACTCGGAATTCGGGTCAATTCCGTCTGCCCCGGCGTGATCGCGACCCCTCTGGCGGCGGGGATCCTCGCCAATGCGTCGGTCCGCGAGGACTGGGAGCAGCGGGTGCCGCTGCACCGGCTTGGCCAGCCCGAGGATGTTGCCGCTGCCATCACTTTCCTCGCTTCGGACGATGCCAGTTATATCAATGGCCACAATCTCGTGGTCGATGGCGGGATCACTGCCCATACCGGCCAGCCCAACGTGTTCAACGCGCGCATGCTCCGCCAGCAAGCAGCTGGTGATTAAGTGACCTTTGCGGGAGACAGACTATGACAGCACTAGTACGCCGCAAGGCGTTGATCACCGGGGCAGCGGGCGGCATGGGCCGGGCCTGCGCGCAATTGTTCGGCGCGACCTGCGACCTCGTCCTCAGCGACGTATCCGCCGCGCGGCTCGACGCCTTCGCCAGAGAGCTTCGCGATGGCGGCCACGTGGTCAATGCCCATGCCGGCGACATGCTCGATCCCGACCATATCGCCGCGCTGGCAGGCGAGCTGGCTGGCGGCGTGCCCTGCGCAGTGATCCACACTGCCGGGCTATCGCCTGCGCTGGCCGACTGGCAGGCGATCATGAAGGTCAACCTGACGGCTTCCGAAATGCTGATGCAGGCGCTCGAGCCGGTCCTGGCACCAGGCA
>JBIPOX010000331.1:0-2701 GCA_044378785.1 Novosphingobium sp. | reverse complement strand
AGCCATTGCCTGTGGCGAAAGGGATTTGATGCGGGCGATCGTCTCGGCCTCTCGTGCGATGACAGGCTTTACACATGCGTTCCTTTGTTCGGGATGGCCGGATTGCTGGCGGGCGGGCCGTTGACCGCCTGGTCGCATGGCGCGGCCGTTGTCTTGGAAGAGCGTTTCGACGCCGGCCAGTGCCTTGAAACTCTTGCCGCTGAGCATTGCTCCGTTCTCCAGATGATGCCGACCATGCTCGAGCCCCTACTGGCGCATCCTGCATTCAAAACTGCCGATCGCTCGCGGTGGCGAATCGCCATGGTTCTCACCAGCGCGCCTTCGGTCCTTCGGATGGTGGTCGAGAAGCTCGGCTTCCGTCACACGGTCTGCGGCTATGGTATGACCGAATCGACTGCGCTCGTGACACGAACCGCCTGGGATTGGCCCCTCGACAAGCAGATCGCGACGAACGGCACGCCCTTACGCGATTGCCAGATTCGCGTGGTCGACCCGGAGTCAGGCGAGGACCTGCCCACAGGCGAGCAAGGGGAAATCCTGATCGGCGGCTACTGCGTCATGCGTGGCTACTACAAAAAGCCTGAAGAGACAAAGATGGCGTTGACGCCTGACGGCTGGCTACGTACCGGCGACGCCGGCTGGCTGAACGACGATGGTACGCTTGTGTTCAAGGGGCGTCTTCGCGACGGTTACAAGCACAAGGGGTTCAATGTCTCGACTGCCGAAGTTGAGGCAGTGCTGAGCGCCCATCCCGACATCGCAACGAGCGCCGTGGTCGGAATGCCTGATGCCTCAGGAGGTGAGATCGGCATCGCCTTTGTTGTGCCTCGTTCAGGCGTGACAGTTAGCGAAGCTGCGGTCATCGATTTCCTTCGCCCGCGTCTTGCGTCGTTTAAGCTTCCGGCCCGCGCCTTTTTTGTATCGGAGCTCCCGCGCACGGGAGGTACAGAGAAGGTCCAAAAGTTCCGTCTTCGCGAGATGGCCAACGGGCTTCTTACGGATCGATTCGATGTTTGAACCGGGCCTCGCGGTTGGCGCGCGATAGCATTCCGGCAATCACCTCTCGCGTCTCGGTCGGATTGATGACGTCGTCGATGATGGCCATTTCTGCGGCCTTGTAAGCATGCGACGCGGCATCCATCTCGGCCAGGATCTCTGATCGTCGTAAACTTGGGTCTGGCGCTGAGGCGATTTCGCGGCCCCAGACTAGTTCGATGCCGGCTGCGGTGCCCATCACATCGAAACGAGCCGTTGGCCAGGCGACCAGCGAATCCGGTGCCATGACCTTGCCCCCTAGCGCGAGGTAGGCAAGACCGACCGCCTTTCGAATCACGATGGTTGCCTTCGGCACGGACGCGCCGATCATGGTGTTGAGGAAACGGGATGCGAGAGACACCATCCGCTCGCCCTCAATTGCCGGACCGACGAGAAAGCCTGGACAGTCTGACAGGAATACCAACGGGATATGAAAGGCATCGCAGATGTCGACAAACTTACGTGCCTTATGGATCGCCTTGTGATCGAGAGCGCCAGCGAGTTGCATTGGCTGGTTGGCAACGATGCCGACCGTCTCTCCCCTGACTCGGGCCCAGCAATTGATCAGGTTGGGAGCGTAGGTCTCACGATAGGTAAACGTCCGCCCCCCGTCGACCAGAAGCGCAATCAGCCGTCGCATGTCATAGGCGCGGCGCTGGTTGTCGGGCACCAAGCGCACTAGCTCGGCACGCCCCTCGGCACTGTCGGCGCCCGCCGGTTCCTCCTCGGACTTGGGTGGGAGTTCCGATGAGCTTGCGGGAAAATATGCCAAGAAGCGGCGAATGCTCCGCAGACAATCAAGATCGTCTTCGGCCAGATAGTCGACCTGACCCGTCTCCTTGGCACTCTTGTCTGCGCCCCCTAGTTCTTCGTTGGTGACGACCTGGCCAATGCCAACCTTCACCACTGGGGGGCCGGACATCCCCATGAAACCCGTGCCTCGAACCATGACGACAAAGTCCGACTGCATGGCGGTGAACGACGGCCCTCCGAAGCATGGACCCATGATCGCCGCAATCTGCGGTACCTGACCCGACAAGCGGTAATGCTCGCGAAATCGCGTCCCGAGCCCTGCCGCGACCGCACCGTTCAGCTCTTGGAAGCGGCCGGCCCCTGCTTCCATGAGCGCAATGAAGGGCTTCTTGTGCAGCAGCGCCAGATCCCGGATGCGCGCGGTCTTCAGTTCTGACACACGGCCGCGTGTGCCCGCGAGAACTGTCGCATCTTCGGAAGTGACATAGACGACACGTCCATCAATCGTCCCGTAGCCAGCCACGAGGCCGTCGGCGGGTGTCCGGTCGCGCAAAGCAGCATGCTGACTACGGGCAAGCACGCCGATTTCGACGAACGAATTTGGATCGAGAAGATGTTCCAGGCGCTGGCGTGCATCCAGCTTGCCGCGTCTGCGAAGCTTCTCGACCGCAGCGGTGCCGCCCATGGCGCGCCCGGTGGCGCGCATCGCTTCTAGTTCTTCAGAAATCTTAGTGTCCAACCTGCACCTCTTGCTACGCGCTGTAGCATGACTCAAGCAGCTCGTTGCGCAAGGGAGAAGAGAGGCATCAATGCGGTAAAGCCTTTGACGAAGCGGCCAAATCAACGCTTCTAAGTGAAGCCTCGTTTGCATTGCGGATGTAGCGAGGGGTCGGGCGACGAAATCCCGATTCAG
>JBIPOX010000330.1:0-2712 GCA_044378785.1 Novosphingobium sp. | reverse complement strand
ATCTTGTTGGCCATGAATCTCTCTCCTTTTCGTCCTAGCGATAGGCCAAGCGAGGGCTGCCCGCCAGAGCCGTTTGACACTGCGCTGCGCGGGGCTAAGGATCGCCGGAAAGCCTTTAGCGAACCGGTGTTCGCCAAGGCGAAAAGACACGGGAAAGGGCCTGCGCCGATGGCGGACCACGGAATGACGCCGATGCCGGAGAGCCTGCGCGCGAACAGTCGGCGCGCCTCGATAGTCGGTGTCGGCGAGACCGACTATCACAAGGATTACATGGCCGAGCGGGCGCGGCCCGAAGGCTGGGAGCCGCCAACGATCGATACCCTGTGCAAGCTCGCCTTCGATCGCGCCCTGGCGGATTGCGGGCTGAAGCACAGCGATATCGACGCGCTTGCCATGCATTACACCTTCGGCGGCCCCGACCCGGTTGAAATAGCGCAGCACCTCGGCCTCACCCCGGACAAGGCCTGGGTCAACGGGCACATCTTCGCTGGGCCACTGCCCAACATTGCCGGGCGGATCATGGCAGGCGAAGCCAAGACCGTGGCGATGATCTTTGCCATCGGCAACCGCTCTTCGGGCCGCCAGTTTGGCGGCAACACCTACAGCGCGGGCATGGCCGGGCCTTCTTCCTACTACTATTTCCATCCCTGGGGCTGGAGCTCGCAGGCGGCGCACTGGGCGCTGATGGCGACGCGCTATTTCGCCAGGTTCGGCAAGCGCGAGGAGGACCTCGGCCACGTGCCGATGACCGTGCGCCAGCATGCCTCGACCAACGCAAATGCGATCATGCAAAAGCCCTTCACGATCGACGAGTACATGGCCTCGCGCTACATCGTGCGGCCGCTGCACCTCTACGATATCTGCCTGGTCAACGACGGCGCGGTTTGCCTGATCGTCACCGCGTCGGACCGCGCGCGCGACCTGGCCAAGGTGCCGGTCGATGTCGCAGGCTGGAGCGAGAGCTACATCACAAAGGACAAGCTGCGCCAGATGGTCGACCTGCGGCTGCGCCCGCAGATCCAGGCAGCGGGAGCGGAGGCGCTGGCCATGGCCGGGCTGTCGATCGACGACATCGGCCATTTCGAAGGCTACGACGTTGCCTCGATCCATCTCGTCAACCAGATGGAGCACTTCGGCTTCACCCCCGATGGCACCGGGATCGATTTCTGCATCGACGGCCAGATGACGCTGGGCGGCCGCATTCCGACCAATATCGCCGGAGGCAACATGTCGGCCACCTATATGCAGGGCTGGGGGCAAGTGCCCGAGATTGTGCGCCAATTGCGCGGCGAAGGCGGCGCGCGGCAGATTGGCGGGCTTAATGCCTCGCTCTCGGCCATGACCCAGACCGACTGTGTTCACCCGGTTGTCTATGTGAGGGGAGACTGACCATGGCCGAGAGAAGACCACCGCGCGCCATGGTCGGGGCGGGCAACGAAGAATTCTGGCAGGGCTGCGCAAAAGGGCAGCTGCTGATCCAGAAATGCGGCGAGTGCGGGCACCGCCCCTGGCCCGTTGTCGCCATGTGCGAGCAGTGCGGCGGCGATGCGCTGAGCTTCGAAGCGGTTTCGGGCAAGGGCAGGATCGCCAGCTGGTGCACTTTCGAGCGGCCCTATTACGGCGATCTGATGCCGGTGCCCTACGACACAATTCTGGTCGAGCTCGACGAAGGGCCGTGGTTCATTGCCAACCCGCTCGGCTTCACTAATGCCGAGGCGGAAATCGGCATGCCGGTCTCGCTCGCATTTCTCGATTGCGAGGACCAGCACGGCGCATTCCGGCTGCCGGTGTTCGAAAAGGGCTGAAGGTTTCCCCTCCCCGATCAGGGGAGAGGGAACCGAGTTTCAAACCGGCAGGTTGTAGACCCGCTCGGCATTGCCCGAGAGCACCATGACGCGTTCTTCCTCGGTGAGGTCGGACATCGCTGTCTCGACATCGTCGATCGGATAGAGGCAGGTCGGATGCGGGAAGTCGGTCTCGAACATCACCGTATGGACGCCCAGTTCCTTGATCGTCCAGGACAGGTTCTTGCGCTCGAACCAGAAGCACGAGAGGAAATTGCTGCTGAAGTATTCGGACGGCAACTTGCGCAGCTTGCGCGATGACGGATGCGCCTCGAAATACTGGGCGTCGAGCGCCTCGAGCGTGAAGGGAATCCAGCCCAGTCCGCTCTCCACCGAGACCATCTTGAGCTTCTCGTGGCGGTCGAGCATGCCCGACATGATCAGGTTGACCATCACCCGGCCATTGTTGCCAAAGATCATCGTGCTGCCGATCCGCAGCGCGATATCGGGATCGAACTCCGGCCATGCCTGAGTGCCAAACCAGTCCATCACCTGCTCGCTCGCGCCAATATGGAAATTGACCGGCAGGTCGAGCCCGACGCAAGCTTCCCACATCGGGTCCCAATGCTGGCTGCCGAGGCTAGGTAAGGCTTCACCATCGAGGCCGACATGGTTGTGCGGATCGGAATTGATGTTGATGCCGCGCAGGCCCATGGCATGGCAGCGCTCGATCTCGGCGACCGACTGGGCGCAATCCCACCACGGCAGCAGCATCATCGGAAAAATCCGCTCGCGCGAATCCTGCTGGATCTCAGCCATGGCGTCATTGTAGATCTTGATGCAGGCAAGCCGCAGTTCCGGATCGACCTTGGCCGCATTCTGCCCGCCGAAACCCAGGATGTTGGGATAGATGATCTGCGCAGCGATG
>JBIPOX010000366.1:0-2715 GCA_044378785.1 Novosphingobium sp. | reverse complement strand
TTTGTGGGCTGGCAACTTGGAAACTGCGAGTGCTACACCGATGTCAACGGCAATATTAAGGTTCGCAAGAATGAAGCGGACAAATCCGCAAAGGTTGACGGCATAATTGCGATGATTATTGCCGCGCATTGCTCGCTGGACCATCCTTATGTGTCAAGCAGTTTTGGTTTTCGGGCATTTTAGTGTAGCATCCGAGTAAATTTGCGGGGGTTATATGGCTATATGGGACATTTTTAAGGGTAAACGGGAGACGCAAAAAGAGTCAAACGTGGTTCTTGGACAGTTGCAATTAGGCAACCAAGTCATCATTGGTCGCAATAAAGACCAGCCTTCACAACAACTTTTATACGTCACGACTGCAAGCAATACCACCGCTGGTCGTGTTGTCGATATGTCTGCGTTGACGCGTAACGCCACCATTATGTCTTGCGTTGGCATCAAGGCGCGGTCTATATCGCAGTGCGGCATTAAGGTAATGGCGCAATTGCCCGATGGCACTTATGTCGATGCCGTTACCGACTCAGCAGTAGGCAAACGCGATCAAGCCAAAGCCAAGCAAGTGCTCAATTTGCTGATGAACCCAAATAACTTTCAAAATTCGTACCAATTCTGGTATCAGTGGATGATGTGGCTGGACTTGGCTGGCGAGACCTTTACTGTGCTGTGGCGAGAAAAGCAAAAGGACGCAACGGCAACGCCAATTGAGATGTATAACCTAGATGCGACCTTGGTTACAGTGCGTTTGTCTGATACCCGATACCCGCAATACGTTTTGTCCTCGCCGTCCTACGGGTTTAGCAAAGATATGCCTTTGGAGTATTATCAAGTGATGCACGTGCAAGAGGCATCGTGGCAAGGTTCATCAGGTTTCAACAAAGCCATTCTTGCGACTGAGTTGGTTGCGTTGGATTCGGACATTGACATCTATGCCAACTTCATTATGCAAAACGGCGCAAAGCCATCGGGCGTGTTTTACACCGACCAAGTAATTCCAGACGGCAAATTTAAGGAAATCGCGTCACGAATTAAGGAAACTTGGAACGCAATGACTGGTAGCCGTAATACCGACCCAAGCAAAGCGGGTCAGGGTATGTTGCTTGACCAAGGTATGAAGTATGAGCCAATAAAAATGCTCACTTTGCAAGACGCAGACGCGGCGGCTTTAAAAGACCAGACCATGAAACGTATTTGCGCCCTGTTTGGCGTGCCGCCACAGATGCTCGGCGTTACCGAAGGCAAATTTAATAATACACAGACCCTATTGGATGAATTTTATAAAACGACAATGTACCCGACTGTTATTAACCTAGAGCAGTCGCTAAAACAATCGCTATTTAAAGGGTATCCAAATTTGTGCGTCCGTTTTGACACCAAGGACTTTTTAAAAGGCGCGGCTTTGGACCAAATGAATTTTGCCGTACAGGGCGTAAAAAATGGAATCATTACACCAAATGAGGCGCGTATTTATATGAATATGTCGACCATTGAAGGGGCTGATGAGTTAACTGTCGATGGTGGTAACCTTGACCCAATGCCGGGTCAAAGCCCACAGGACACTGGTGGCGGTGGCGGTGGTCAGTCAAGAAAAATGAATATAGGGGCGACTTGATGAATTTACTCAAAAAAGCAATTGCACATTTGACTTCACAAATCAAGAAGCCTGCGGTTATACTTCCCGCCATAGTACATCCCCACAAGATAAAAGACGATAACCAATCTATTCACAACGGGGTGATAAATGAACAAAACTCTGAACCTAGTTTGCGAAGCGCAACTGAGTCTGGTCAAAAACGTAAACGAGGCCGCCCAGCCAAACGGGAAACTTGAAGCCCGCGTTACAACTTGGGGCGCACGTGAAGGTGCAGACGGCCGCAAATTTAATTATCAGCCCGAAGGTTTTATGGATTGGGCAAAAGAATTTGCTGAAGGCGATAAACCATTGCCAATGTTTTTAAACCACAACGACATGGGTATGCCCGTTGGCGAGTGGAATGAATTTATGTTTGATGATGAAGGCATGACCGCAACTGGTCGCCTTTACACCAATACGGTTGGCGGCAACGACCTCTACCAAATTTTGAAAGAATCGCCAAAGATGTTTGGCGGTGTTTCTGTTGGCGCATACGCCGAGGAAGCGTGTTTTGTAAATGCCGAAGGCGCACCATTTGACCCTGACACTATGGGCGATGACGAAGAATATTTTCAAATTACCAAAGGCGGTCTCAGCGAGGTCAGCGTGGTGATGTACCCAAACAATCCCGAAGCGGGAATACAAAAACTGGAAGCATTTGACGTAGAAGGTCAATTGAATCCGCGAGTTTTGGAAAAGGCTCTGCGTGACGCGGGTCTGAACAAAAGGGATGCGACCACCGCATCATCTATCGTTAAACGAATTTTGGCAGAACGTGATGTCGCCAAAAAAGTTGACGAAGCCCCAACTCAGGGTGAGCCTGATGCGGTGGTATCCGAAGTCGATGCATTGCTTGCCGCTTTTGAAGTGCGTGAGTTGGCAAAGGCACTTGAGTCCCGTTTAAATTAAGGAACACATCATGTCAATGGACAAAGTATTAGAAAAAATCGACAGCATCGCTGTTGCAAACGAAGCAAAAATTGAAGCAAACAAAACCGAAGTTGTCGCATCTATTGAAACTGCCAAAGCAGAATTTGCAGATAAAGTGACCGCGCTGGAAGCCAAAGTTGCCAGCATTCAAATGC
>JBIPOX010000329.1:0-2717 GCA_044378785.1 Novosphingobium sp. | reverse complement strand
CTTGGCGATGCCATAAACGCCGTGGACAGACACCGCCATGCGCGCCACCTTCATCGCGGCATTGGTGACGAACAGCTTGGTCGTAGCCAGCTCGGTGATTGCGTCGGCGCCCTGATCCTTGCAGGTCGCGGCCCAGTAGACCATCTGGCGCGAAGCCTCGAGCGCGGCGACCATCTCGGCAATCAGGTAGTGGATCGCCTGGAAGTCGATGATCGGGTGGCCCTGCTGCACTCGCTGCCGGGCATAGCGCGTCGCCTCCTCTAGACATGATTGCATCAGGCCCACGCAGATGGCGCAAATCCCGATCTTGCCGATCGGCATGACCTTGCGCAGCACGCTCGTCTTGATCCCGGTCATGCCGCCAAGCAGGTTTTCCTCGGGCACCACCAGACTGTCGAACTCCAGCTCGTTGAGCTCGGTTCCGCGCAGGCCCATGATCTCGATGCTCTGCCCTAGCCGGAAGCCGGGGGTATCGGTCGGCACCAGGAACATGCTGAGCCCATCGTCGGGATCGCGCGCATAGACGACGCCGACCGCTGCGCTGGCGGCGTTGCTGATCCACATTTTCTTGCCCGAGATGCTCCAGCCGCCGTCGATCTTGCGGGCGCGCGTGGTCATCATGCTGATGTCGCTGCCGGTCTGAGGCTCGGTGAAGGCCATGAAGCCAGTCTTCTCGCCGCTCAGCAGTGCGGGCACCCATTGCCGGATCTGCTCCGAGCTGGCGCTTTCAAGCAGGATGCCCGCCACCAGCAGGTTGACCTGAAGATAGATGCCCAGCACTGGCATCACCCGGCCGATTTCCTCCTGCAGCACTGCCCAGGCAAGAAAGGAGCCATCGCCCCCGCCATGTTCCGATGCAAACGGCAGACCGAAAGCATCGATCTGCGCCAGCAAGGGCCGCACGCTGGCCGGAATCAGCCCGCCCTGATCGACCGTTTCGGCAAGAACCCGGAAATTGTCCTCGGCGAGACGGCGAACGGTCTGGCGAAACGCTTCAAGTTCCGGATCAAGCGTCGAATGCATCGCTATCGGTCCTCTATCGTTCCGGCGCGAAATCGACCTGCGCCTTGCCAGCGCGCGGCCGGTCATACATCGCGATCACCGCTTGCGGCAGCTGCTCGAAGCCGCTGGCGACATTGGTCACTGCCTCGATGGCTCCCGATCGCAGCAGGTCGGCAAGCTCGTCCTCAAGCGACAGACGCTCATCATAGTGATCGAACACGATCCACGCCTCGATCCGGATCGCCCTGGCCTCAGCAGCAGCCTCGATTGCCGGGCTGATCCCGAATGCGGCACGCAGGCCCTTGCCCGCAGGGCGAACAGCATCGGAGCCATAATACGCTGCCGAGCTGCCATAGGAAAACAGCCGTGCATGCCGGTTCATCATTGGCACCACCATTTCGGTAAGCGGGCCGCCAACCCCGTCGCAGAACAGGTCTATGCCGTCCGGGAATGCGGCGCGCAGACGCTCGGCGAGATCGGGCGCGCGATAGTCGACGCATCCCGCGATGCCGAGCCGTTCGGTAGTCCAGTCGCAGCGATCTGCTCCCCCGGCAAGGCCAATGACCCGCGCGCCTTGCGCCCGCGCGATCTGGGCAGCGAGCGAGCCGACCGAACCGCTCGCCCCGGCGATCAGTACGCTCTCGCCAGCGCGCACCGGGCCGCAGCGCCGCAGCCCCAGCAGCGCTGTGGTGCCCGAGGTTCCGAACACATGCATCAGCACGTCGGGTGGCCAGCCAGTCGCGATTTCGGGGCGCAGTACATAGTTCATCGGCGCGGCAGTGCGATTGAGCGCACGCACCGCCGGGCTCGGCGGTGCATAGCCGATCGGCTGCTCGTCGCGGCTGACGATCTGCCGGTCCTGCCAACCCAGTTGCCAGTGCAGCCATGCTCCCTCGGCCAGCACGGGATCGCGCGAGGCGACAACTTGCGCGCAGCCGTAATTGGCCAGGTCCGTCTCGCCGACCGTCATCGCCGCAAGCTTGAGGCGGGTGCGCGAATGCAGGTTGATCAGCTGGGTTGCGACCAGCGCCTCGCCGTCACGCAATGGCGGCAGGGGCGCATCGACCAGAGCGAAGCAGTCAGGCGCGATCGCCTCGCCAGCCATGGCGCGCGCGGCCACCCATTTGCGGCAGGTCGCGGGCAGGTCGGCCGCCATCTGCCGCTCAGCCGGCGATGAACTTCAGCACTTGCGGGGCCAGGGTGGGCCAGCTGGTGAAGATCGTGATCCCGACGTCGCCGGCCTGCTGGCGCTTTGACTGGAAGTTCCATTCATCGTCGCGCCAAGGCGGGTCGGCGATCACCGAATGCGGCACCAGCCTGTGCACCCATTCGCTCGTCTCGCGGGTATGCGACAGGTCGCTCTGGCTCGAGCGGAAGACGAGCACGGGCATGGTCAGCTGGGCCCAGTCGCGCGGGCTCATGCCAGGCACTGGCGTCAGGTCAGAGGGGACGTAGATCGAAGCCCAGCGCTGCATCATCTCGATGAACTTGCGCGGGTCCATCGCCAGCAGGGTTTCCCTGGCCCGGGGGTTCTTGGCGACGTGCTCGGCCCACGAGGCCGCTTGCAGGACCTGCTCCATCCCGCCTTGCGAGGCATGGATCGCTGCCTCGCCGCAATAGAAGGTAGCCAGCTGCATCAGGCCGATCGGATCGCCGCTCACCCACCACACGCAAACATGCGAGCAGATGTCGGGGTTGCGCGCGGCGGTGAGCAA
>JBIPOX010000328.1:0-2722 GCA_044378785.1 Novosphingobium sp. | reverse complement strand
AGAACAGGATGTCGAAGCCGGAAATGAGGAGGTCGTTGGGGTAGTGTTTGCTTAAAAGCGAGACCGTTCGCCCCGAGCCTGTCGAAGGGCTGTTTTGTTCTTGTGGCGTTGCAGAAGGAGAGGTCGGTGCTTCGACAGGCTCAGCACGAACGGAGTTTTCTTCGTTGCCTTCGGGCCAGCCCAAGGTCGCGAAAGGCCACAGCGCCGAGGAGAACCAGGTGTCGAGGACGTCCTCGTCTTGCCAGATACCAATTTTGCCGTTGATCGTTAGTTGAAACGCTTTGGCTTCTGACGCGGCTTCGACAACCTCTCGACCTTCGTATGCTTCGCACGCAATCCTAAGCGCCTCTTCCGGCGAGTTCGCCACAAAAACCTCAATCCCAACTTCGCGAGAATGGGCAGGCTGTCTCTCCGGATTCTCGACTGTTCCGTGTCCGAAATCACTGATAATCTTCGGCCCATACCACGCCGGAATCCGGTGCCCCCACCATAGCTGGCGACTGACACACCACGGCTGGATGTTCTCCATCCAGTTGAAAAAGGTCTTTTCCCAGGTCCTGGGCACGATCTCGATGCGGCCGTCGCGCACGGCCTGAATGGGCGGCTGTGCGAGGGTCTTGGCATCGACATACCACTGATCGGTCAGCCACGGTTCGATCACTACCCCGCCGCGATCGCCGAAGGGGGTAGCGACCACCCGGTCCTCGACCTCGCCGAGCAGGCCCAGCCCATCCATCCGCGCGACGACCTGTTTGCGTGCCTCGAACCGGTCCAGCCCGACCAGCTCGTCGGGAATGCCGCCGCACTGCACCACCCGCGCCTCGGCATCGAACATGTTGAGCATGTCGCCGGGGGCGATCCCGGCGCGCTTGCCCACCTCGAAGTCATTGAAATCGTGACCGGGCGTGATCTTCACCGCGCCCGAGCCAAGCTCGGGATCGGCGTGTTCGTCGGCCACTATCGGGACCAGCCGCCCGGTGATCGGCAGCCGCACGTGCTTGCCGATCACGCTCTTGTAGCGCGGATCGTCGACGTTCACCGCTACCGCCATGTCGGCGAGCATGGTCTCGGGCCGGGTGGTGGCGACGACGATATGGTCCGCTCCGCTATCGAGCTTCACGCCGTCCGCCAGCGGATACTTGAAGTGCCAGAAGCTGCCCTTGATTTCCTGGGTCTCGACCTCGAGGTCGCTGATCGCGGTCTTGAGCTTGGGGTCCCAGTTGACCAGCCGCTTGTCGCGGTAGATCAGGCGCTGCCCATCCTCCTTCACCGTATTATACAGGTCGACGAACACCTTGGTGACAGCGCGCGTAAACTCGGGCGACATCGTGAACTGCTCGCGCGACCAGTCCATCGAACAGCCCAGCCGCCGCAGCTGCTGCGTGATCGTCCCGCCGCTTTCGCGCTTCCATTCCCAAACCTTGTCGACGAATTGTTCGCGCGTGTAATTGGCGCGCTTGTCCTGCCGCTGCTCCATCTGGCGTTCGACCACCATCTGGGTTGCGATCCCGGCATGATCGGTGCCGACCACCCACAGCGCATCCTTGCCGCGCAGCCGCTCATGGCGGATCACTACGTCTTGCAGCGTGTTGTCGAGCGCGTGGCCGATGTGCAGCGAGCCGGTGACATTGGGCGGCGGATTGACGATAGTGAACGGCTCGGCGTCGGGCCGGTGGGGCCGGAACAGACCCTCGCCCTCCCAATAGGCGTACCATTTCGCCTCGATCGCGGCGGGGTCGAAAGTCTTGTCGAGAGTGGGGGCAGGGCTGGGCTCGGACATCCCGCGGCCTTTGCCAGCGCGCGCTGGCGGGCGCAACCCTGCCGGCATGCTCACGCTTGATCGCGCAGGCCAAGCGGCTTGCCGCAGGCCGCAATATGCCGCATATCCGCCAGCTATGCGCGATGGGGCCGATTTCGAGATACGCGCCAGCGAAACCGGCGCTGCTGATGGCGGCGGCGACATCCTGGCGCTGTCGGGACCGTTGCGGGTCCATTCGATCGGCGATCTCGATCGTCGTCTCGCTGGCGCGGGTGCCAGCTATGGCCGCATCGACCTTGCCAGAGTGAACGACATCGACACGGCGGGTGCCTGGCTGGTCATGCGGCTTGCCGAGCAGAACGGTGCCGTGGTCACCGGGGCCAGTGCCGAGGCTGCGCGCCTGCTCCAGACCATGCGCGACGTGCGCGATACCGACGTTAGCGCGCCGGGGCAGGACAACATTGTAGCCCGCACGCTTGGCGAACTGGGTGAGATTGTCGTCAATTGGGGCAAGGGCGCGGTAGCGGTTGTCTCGTTCCTCGGCGCGCTCGTCATCAGCTTTGGCACGCTCATCGCCCATCCTGGCCGGTTTCGCGGCAAGGCGCTGGTCAACCAGATGCAGCTGGTGGGGATCAACGCGCTGTTCATCATCGGCCTGATGAGCTTTCTGGTCGGCATCGTCATTGCCCAGCAAGGCGCGGTGCAGCTGCGCCAGTTCGGCGCGGAGATCTACACGGTGAACCTCACCGGGCGGCTGGCGTTTCGCGAGCTGGGCGTGCTGATGACCGCGATCATGGTTGCGGGCCGTTCGGGCTCGGCCTTCGCTGCCCAGATCGGCACGATGAAGCTGACCGAGGAGGTCGATGCGATGCGCACCATCGGGGTCTCGCCGATGGAAGCGCTGGTGGTGCCGCGCGTGATCGCCGCGATGTTCATGATGACGGTGCTGGGCTTTTACGCCTC
>JBIPOX010000023.1:0-9522 GCA_044378785.1 Novosphingobium sp. | reverse complement strand
CACCCTGGGCATGATCTCGCGTGCGACTTCCATGCCCTCGGGATCATAGGCGACCACTTCGACCCCAGCATCGGCGAGCGCCTGGGTAATCGCGATCGAGGGCGCGTCGCGCATGTCGTCGGTATTGGGCTTGAAAGTCAGGCCGAGCATGGCGACGCGCTTGCCACGCGGCGCATCGCCCTCCGGACCACTGAGCGCGTCGATCACCTTGCGGCCCATTGCCCGCTTGCGGCTGTCGTTGACCTTGGCGACGGCCTCGACCACGCGCAGCGGGCTGTCATAGTCCTCGCTGGTCTTGAGCAGGGCGAGCGTGTCCTTGGGAAAGCACGAGCCGCCATAGCCCGGCCCGGCATGGAGGAACTTGGCGCCGATCCGGCCATCGAGGCCGATGCCGCGCGCCACGTCCTGGACGTCGCCGCCTACCTTTTCGCACAGGTCGGCGATCTCGTTGATGAAAGTGATCTTGGTGGCAAGGAAGGCATTGGCCGCGTATTTGATCAGCTCGGCGCTGCGTCGCGAGGTGAACAGGATCGGCGCGCGGTTGAGGAACAGCGGCCGGTAGATCTCGGACAGGACCTCGCGCGCCCATTCGTCATCGGTGCCGACAACGATCCGGTCGGGCCGCTTGAAATCCTCGATCGCTGCGCCCTCGCGCAGGAATTCGGGGTTGGAAGCGACCGCGAACCGCACGCTGGTTCCGGATTCGGCAAGGATGCGCTCAACCTCGTCGCCGGTGCCGACCGGCACGGTCGACTTGGTGACGATCACAGCGGGAGCCTTTAGGTTCTGGCCGACTTCCTGCGCCACCGCGAAGACGAACGACAGGTCGGCATGACCATCGCCGCGTCGCGAGGGCGTGCCTACCGCAATGAACACCGCGCCCGCGCCGTCGAGCGCTTGCGCAAGGTCGGTAGTGAACGAAAGCCGCCCCGCGCTGACATTGCGCGCGACCAGTTCCTCAATGCCAGGCTCATAGATCGGCATCTTTCCGGCATTGAGCCGCTCGATCTTGGCCGCGTCCTTGTCGATGCAGACCACATCGTGGCCGAAATCGGCGAAGCATGCGCCCGAAACCAGGCCGACATAGCCCGAACCCACCATTGCAATCTTCAACGCGCGTCTCCGTAAACCTGTTTGCGCCGCTGGCCGGTTTGCGTAACCCGCCATGCGCCAAATCCGCTCGCAAGGCCAGCCATGAGCATCCGTTTGCTACTGCCTCGTGACACCGCCCCGGCGCTTTCGTCCGATCCGCGCCATAGCGGCAAAACGCGAAGACTTGCCTAATGCCGGGCCAGTGGTGTTATGGGCGCAATCAAGGTCATGGAGGTGAAATCCGGCAATGAATGGCGCACAGAGCCTGGTGAAAAGCCTGGTCGCATCGGGCATCGACACCTGTTTTGCCAATCCCGGCACCTCCGAGATGCACTTCGTCGGCGCGCTTGATTCCGCGCCGGAACTGCGCGCGGTGCTGTGCCTGTTCGAGGGCGTGGCGACTGGCGCGGCGGACGGCTTTGCGCGGATGACCGGACGTCCTGCCGCGACCCTGCTGCACCTTGGCGCCGGCCTCGCCAATGGCGCGTCGAACCTGCACAATGCGCGGCGGGCAGGCTCGGCGATTGTCAACGTGGTTGGCGATCATGCCACCTATCACCAGCAATACGATGCGCCGCTTGCCTCCGATGTCGCAGGGATTGCGCGGCCGTTTTCGCACTGGGTCCATTCAGGCACTTCGGCCAGGACCATCGGCGGCGATGTGGCAAGGGCAGTGCAGGCAGCAAGGCAAGCGCCGGGCCGGATTGCGACGCTGATCCTTCCTGCCGACACTGCCTGGGGTGATGCCGACATGGTCGCGCTGCCGCTGCCCCATGCCGATCCCGCGCCGGTTTGCGACGAAGCGGTGACGCTGGCGCAGGAATTGCTCACCAATGGCGGCAAGTGCGCGATCCTGTTGCGCGGCCATGCCGTGCTGTCCGCCGAAGGACTGGAACTGGCCGGACGCATCCGCAAGAAGACCGGCGCGCAGCTCTTGTGCGATACCTTTGCCCCACGGATCGAGCGCGGTGCCGGCGTCGTCGCGGTCGAGCGCTTGCCCTATTTCGCCGAGATGCTGACCGACTTTCTCAAGGATCTCGACAGCCTGATCCTGGTCGGCAGCCAACCGCCCGTCGGTTTCTTCGCCTATCCTGGCAAGCCGAGCTGGTGTCTGCCCGAGCATTGCCGCATCCACTATCTCGCCCAGCCGCACGAGGATGGTCAGGGCGCGCTGGCGGCGCTGGCAAAAGCGCTTGGCGCCATTGAGCCGGACGAGCCTGCTGCGCTCGCCTTGCCTGAAGCACCCGAAGGCAAGTTCAACGCTTTCACTATCGGTCAGGCGCTTGCCCGCGTCCTGCCGGAAGATGCCGTGATCTCCGATGATGGCGCAACCTCGAGCGGCCCGGTGCTGGCCGCGCTGGCCACTGCGCCGCGCCACCTGCACATGGCGCTGACTGGCGGCTCGATCGGGCAAGGGCTCCCTGTCGCCGTGGGCGTGGCTGTCGCCGCGCCGGATCGCAAGGTTGTGTGCATAACTGGCGACGGGTCGGGTCTCTACATGCCGCAGGCGCTGTGGACCATGGCCCGCGAGCAGCTCGACGTGGTCGTCATCGTTTTCGCCAACCGCGAATACAAGATCCTGTCGGTCGAAATGGCGCGGGTCGGGGTCGAAGAGCCAGGGCCGAAGGCGAACGCAATGTTCGATCTCAACAATCCCTTTGTTGACTGGGTCGCGCTCGCCAACGGGTTCGGCGTTCCGGCCGCGCGGGCGGCCACGATCGAGGAGTTTTCGGCGCAGATCGGAGCCGCAATGGCCAACAAGGGCCCGCTGCTGATCGAGGCGGTGCTGGTATGAGCGAGGCCCTGCTTCAGGCGCTTGAGCGCGAGCTTGGCCCGGGCGGGGTGCTCACTGGCGAGGCAGCAGCCGAAAAGGCGGTGAGCAGCTGGAGCCGGATCGGCAGCCCGATCGCGGTGGTGCGCCCGGCCTCGAGCCAGCAGGCATCGGCAGTGCTTCGCCTGTGCAACGAGGCGCGCCAGCCGGTGACGCCGTGGAGCGGCAAGACCGGGCTCGTCCACGGCATCTTTTCCAATGGCATGATCGCGGTCTCGATGGAGCGGATGGGGCGAATCGAGGAGATCGACCCGCTCGGCAAGACCCTGACAGCCGAGGCGGGCTGTATCTTGCAGACCGCCAGCGAGGCTGCCGAACAGCATGACCTGTTCCTGCCGCTCGATCTCGGCGCGCGCGGCTCGGCCATGCTCGGCGGGGTGATCTCGACCAATGCCGGTGGCAACCGGGTGCTGCGCTATGGCATGGTGCGCGACATGGTGCTGGGGCTGGAAGCCGTGCTGGCCGACGGCACTGTGGTTTCCTCGATGAACCACCTCATCAAGAACAACACCGGCTATGACCTCAAGCAGCTGTTCATCGGTTCAGAAGGCACGCTGGGGCTAGTGACGCGTGCGGTGTTCCGCCTGCGCCAGATGCCGCATAGCCAGGACGCCGCCTGGATCGGGATCGACAACTTCGATCAGCTGCCGCGCCTGCTGCGCCATCTCGACAAGGGGCTGGCAGGCAACCTGTCCGCCTTCGAGGTGATGTGGCAGGAATATGTCGAGATCGTCACCAGCGCCCCGGCGCTGGGCCGCTCGCCCTTGCAGGACAAGTACCCGCTCTATGTGCTGGTCGAACAGCAGGGCGGCGATCAGGAGGCCGACAGCGCCCGGTTCGAGGCCGTGCTGATGCAGGCGCTCGAGCAGGGCATGATTGCCGATGCCGCCATCGCCAAGTCGCAGGCCGAACGCAATGCGATGTGGGAACTGCGCGACGATGTCGGCCAGACCTCGCGCAACTGGCCGATCTACAACTACGACGTCTCGCTGCGCATCCCGCACATGGAGCGCTATGTCGAGGAGGTGCGCGCGGCGATGCTTGGCGAATGGCCCGACACAGCGACGCTGACCGTGTTCGGGCACATGGGCGATGGCAACCTGCATCTGATCGCCGGGGTGCCCGACCGGACACCGGAAACGAAAAAGCGTTTGAACGAGATAATCTATGGTCCGTTGCGTGCGATTGCGGGTTCGGTTTCGGCCGAGCATGGCATCGGCATCGAAAAGCGCGATTACCTGTCGTGGTCGCGCAGCGAGAGCGAGATTGCGCTGATGCGGCTGCTGAAATCGACGCTCGATCCCAACAACATTCTCAATCCGGGCAAGGTGCTTTAGGTTTCGGGAAAACGGAGCGGAACGACCATGAAATACCTTCACACCATGCTGCGCGTGACCGATCTCGACGCCTCGGTCGATTTCTTCGCCAACAAGCTCGGCCTGAAAGAGCTGAGCAGGCACGATGTGCCAGGCGGGCGGTTCACGCTGGTGTTCCTTGCGCCCGAGGGGCAGGAGGACGCCCAGGTCGAGCTGACCTACAACTGGCCGCCCGAGGACGGCAGCGCGCCCGAAGTCTATGGCGGCGGGCGCAATTTCGGCCATCTCGCCTACAAGGTCGATAACCTCTACGCCAAGTGCCAGGAACTGGTCGATAAGGGCGTGACCATTCTGCGTCCGCCGCGCGATGGCTATATGGCTTTCGTGCGCTCGCCTGACGGCATTTCGGTGGAGCTGTTGCAAGACGGGCCCCCGCTCGAACCCGCCGAGCCATGGAAATCGATGCCCAACGTCGGCGAATGGTGACAGCCATGGCGGGCCTCAGGATCATCCAGTGGGCAACCGGCACAGTTGGCAGGCATGCGATGAAGGCAGTGCTGGACACTCCCGGCCTCGAACTGGTCGGCGCGCTGGCTTACGATCCGGCCAAGGCCGGGCGCGATCCAGGCGAGCATTGCGGCGCGGAGCCGCTCGGGCTTGCGATCACAACCGACCGCGAGGCGATTTTCGCAATGGAGGCCGACTGCGTGCTCTATATGCCGCAGGGCGAGGGCAAGCGCGAGCAGGTGCTCGGCGATGTCTGCCGCTTGCTCGCTTCGGGCAAGAACGTGGTTTCGACTGCGCTCACCGAACTGATCTACCCCAAGGCTTGCGGCGAGGACGTGCTCGCCCGGCTCGAGGCGGCCTGCCAGCAGGGCGGGGTCTCTTTCCATGCGACGGGGATCGAGCCTGGCTGGGCCTCCGAGGTCTTGCCCATGGCGATGTCCGGCCTGTTCCGACGGATCGACCACCTGCTGGTGCAGGAACTGATGGACTATTCGACCTATCCCTCGGCTGACATGATCGCTGCGATGGGCTTTGGCGCGCCGCCCGAGCCGGTGCCGCCTATCGCGATTCCCGTGACCATGGCCGGGGCCTTCGGTGCCCCGCTGCTGATGGTTGCCGATGCATTGGGCGCGACCATCGAGAACGTCATCTACGAATGCGAGGTGGCCACAGCGCCTTCCCCGCGCCGTGCCGGTGGCATCGAGATCGCCGAGGGAACCACGGCAGGCAAGCGCTACCGGTTCAGCGCCATGATCGACGGGCGCAAGGCGATGACCATCGAGCATGTCACCCGCATGGGTGCCGACATTGCTCCCGACTGGCCGCAAGGGCGCGGCTGGCATGTCATGGTCGAGGGTGAGCCTTCGATGTCGCTGCGCTGCGAGATCGCGGTCAATGGCGAGGACGCCAACGATCAGGCCTGCCTGGCTACCGCGATGCACGCGGTCCATGCGATCGTGCCGGTCTGCGCAGCAGCGCCGGGTATCCGCACTTTCCTCGATCTGCCGCAAATTGTCGGGCGTGGGGCATTTACTCGCCGGTAACGGTGCCCACGAACTGTTCGAAGGCACCGGCGAAATCCTGCTTGAATTGCTGCACCACCTCTGTGGCCGAGAGCACCTCGTCGATCAGACCGACGCCCTGTCCGGATTCGTAGGTGACTAGCCGTTTCGCGCCCTCGTGCCCGGCCTCGGCAGCGCGATAGCCCTTGTTCAGGGCAGGCACGGTGATCAAGGGCATCAAGGGGAACGGCAGCGCGCCAGGCGAGGCGGGATCGTCCCACGCCTCATTCCATCCGGCTTTCAGCTGGCGGCATGGCTTGCCAGTCCGCGCCAGCGAGCGCACCGTGTCGCTGGCGCTGGCCGCCAGCATCTTGTCGCGGATCGCCGGGCTGGTTTCGGCATCCGAGGTGGCTAGCCAGACCGTACCGGTCCACACCCCTTGCGCGCCCATTGCCATCATTGCGGCCATCTGCTCGCCAGTCATGATCCCGCCTGCCGCCATTACTGGCGGTGCGCCATGATGCTTGACCGCACGGATCACTTCGGCGGTGAGCACCAGGGTGGAAATCTCCCCGCAATGGCCGCCTGCCTCGGTGCCTTGCGCGACCAGGATATCGACGCCCGCCTGCGCCTGCTTGATCGCGTGCTCCTTCTTGCCGACCAAAGCCGCGACCGGCACGCCAGCGGCCTTGGCGCGCTCGATCATTTGCGGCGGAGCCACGCCCAGCGCATTGGCGATCAGCCGGATCGGATGCCGGAACACGATGTCGAGCTGGCGCTCGGCCTCGTCGGGCGCGGTTGGCGGCAGCCGGTCGCGGATCACTTCGTCGCGGGCAATCTTCACGTCATGTCGTTCGAGAACTTCGACGACGAAATCGACATGCCGGTCGGGAATCCGGGCGACGAAATCGTCCATCGTCATCCCTGCGCTGGCCTGCTGTTTTTGCGGGAACAGGATGTCGACGCCATAGGGCTTGCCATCGACATGCGCGTCGATCCAGGCGAGCTCGGCCTCTATCTCGTGGGCACCGAACGAGGCACAGCCGAGCACGCCAAAGCCGCCGGCGCGGCTGACTGCGGCAACCACGTCGCGACAATGGCTGAAGGCGAACAGCGGAAATTCGGCCCCGGTCATCTGGCACAACAGGTTGTTCATATGGCCTTGCCCAGATCGCGCTGCGCCTGCTCGACCAGAGCGAGCGTGTTGTTGTCGAGCATGGCGCTAAACATTCGTTCGAGATTGGTGATGATGATCTTCATGTCGTAATTGCGTTCGGGGCACAGCAGCCAGCCGACCGTCAGGCCCCAGATGATGGCGCGGCCATAGGCCCGCATTGCCATGTCGATATCAGGCGCGTCGGTGACGCCGTTGCTGCGCAATTCGTCGAGGTAGTGTTGCACCAGGGCGCGCTCGTGGGCCTTGCGGTCGGCGATCGAGAGCGACTCAATGATGGTATAGTGCACGTCGTGCGCCCAGCAGCCGACCGCGGACAGCTGCCAGTCGTAAAAACCGAAGCTGCCATCGGCGAGGTGATAGGTGTTGTGCGCGCCGGTATCGCCATGGACCAGGGTGCGCGGCATGATCCTGTCGTGCCAGGCGTGGGTATCCATCACCCCCTGCCACAGCTGCGCAGGCGACCAGCCAGTGCGTGCGACAAGGTCGGCGCGGTAGGTGCTCTCGCCGATCATCTGGGTGATCGCCGGAACGCAGATCGAATTGAGGAAATCGAACTGGCGGCCCACCAGCAGCGTGCCGAGCCAGTCGTCCATCCGGGCAAGGTCGGGGCTGTTCCAGTAGCGCGCATGGACCTTGGCGAGGATCGAGAGCTGGCCCGCGACCCGTTCGGGGCTGAGCGGCTTTTCGGTCGAGAGCGGAAAGAAGGGCTGCCTGCCAGTCAGGTCCTCGAGCAGCAGCACGAAGCGTTCGCTCACGGCCTCGTAGGCAGCGCCGAGGCATCGAATCTGCGGGATATCGAGCCCGGGCAGGACATCGCGATAGATCTGGACCTCGGTCTCGTAGAGGGCGCTGTCGACCCCGGGCTTGTCGATCACCATCTTGACCACGACATCGCGCGGCAAGGGTGCGGAGCCGGGACCATAACTCAGGCGCAGTCGCGCCCGCCCGGCGGTCGAGACCTGTTGGGCAAGCCCCTTGGCCTCGACCAGTTCGACTGCCGTCACTGAGCTGCCCGGGTGCATTTCGGCGATCAGCCGGTCGAGCAGCTCGACACTGAGGCCATCGGGATGATCGGGCAGGGGGCTGGCCGGATCGACCGGCCCGCGATCGCGCCCGGTCGCGCGGTCGGCCCGCGCGTTGCTGTGGCTCATGATGACGCCGTCGGACATGCCCTTCTCCCTTGCCCTTTTCCGATCGATGTTAGCCGCTTCAATCGAGCGTCGCGAGATGATCCTTGCTGAACGGAGCGAGGCTGTCGTGCGTGCCGCTGCTGACCTTGGCGATCCAGTCGGGGTGAGTGATCAGCATGCGGCCGATCGCTACGAGGTCGAAATCGCCGCGGTCGAACATGGCCATGAGCTGGGCGATATTGGCAGCAGTGCGCGCGCCCTCCTCGCCCAGGCTGCCGAACAGGTCGGTGGTCAGGCCGACCGAACCGACCGCCATGGTCGGCTTGCCCGAAAGCTTGCGGGTCCATCCGGCGAGCCCGAGGTCGCCATCAGCGAAGGCAGGTTCCCAGAAGCGGCGGGTCGAGCAATCGAACAGGTCGACCCCGGCATCGACCAGCGGGGCAAGGAAAGCCTCGAGCTCCTGCGGGGTCTCGGCAAGGCGGGCGTTGTAGTCGGCGTTCTTCCATTGCGAGAAGCGCAGCAGGATCGGGAAATCGGGGCCGAGCCGACGGCGGCACTCGCGGATCACTTCGGTGCCGAAGCGGGTGCGCGCGACCAGCGAGCCACCATAGTCGTCGCTGCGCTGGTTGGAACCCTGCCAGAAAAAGCCGTCGATCAGATAGCCGTGCGCGCCGTGCAGTTCGATCGCGTCGAACCCGGCGGCCCTGGCATTGACCGCGGCGCGGGCATAGGCGTCGATCAGCGTGTCGATTTCGGCACTGGTGAGCGCCTTGCCAAGCGGCGCGCCTGGCCCGGCCAGCCCCGAGGCACTGACATGCTCGGCCTCGTGGCCTTCCGAGCCGCCAGGCAGGAACTGCGCGCCGATATGCCACAGCTGCATGGCAATCCTGCTCTCGAAGGCATGGACCGCCCCGGTCACTGCCTGCCACGCGTCAATCGCCTCTTCGCTGTCGATTACCGGAATGGTGCTGGCGAACCCGGATGCCGGGTGCGGGATAAACACGCCTTCGGTGATGATCAGCCCGACGCCGCCTTGCGCGCGCCGCGCGTAATAGGCGGCGACCTGCGCGTCGGGAATGCCGCCAGGCGAGGAATATCGCGTCATTGGCGCCATGACCACGCGGTTGGCGAGGCTGAGATTGGCCGATCCGAACGGAGCAAGCAGCCCGGCAATCGGGTTTTGCGTCATTTTGCCAGGCCTCTCCGCCGGTTCGCTTTCAGGCATTTCGCGGCAGCACTGTAGACAAGCGAGCCGGTGCTCATGTAGTGTTTGATACACGGGCAGGGCGATGCATGGCAAGCTCTGTGCATAGCCCGGCGCGGTGGGTGCGCGAGGCCTTTGCCAAAGTCATAAACTAGGGTCAGGACTCATTGATTGAGCCAGAAGATGACAGTTGCGGCGATACAGATGGCGGACATGAAGGTGTGGGCACATCGGTCGTAACGGGTGTGGATGCGACGCCAGTCT
>JBIPOX010000327.1:0-2728 GCA_044378785.1 Novosphingobium sp. | reverse complement strand
GCAATTCCCGCCAAGGTCGCCGGGGTAGAGCGGCTGGCAGTGGTCACCCCCACGCCGGGCGGCAAGCTCAATCCGCTGGTGCTCGCCGCCGCGCATCTGGCCGGAGTCGACGAGGTGTGGCGGATCGGCGGTGCCCAGGCGATTGCCGCGCTGGCCTATGGGACTGGCCGGATCAGGCCGGTCGACGTGATTACTGGTCCCGGCAATGCCTATGTCGCCGAGGCCAAGCGCCAGCTCTATGGCGTGGTTGGCATCGACATGGTTGCCGGGCCGAGCGAAATCCTCGTCATCGCAGACGGCGACAACGATCCTGAGTGGATCGCCGCCGACCTGCTCAGCCAGGCCGAGCACGATCCGCAGGCCCAGGCGATCCTCATCACCGACGATCCTCTGCTTGCCGACACGGTGGCCGACCGGATCGGGGTCGAGCTGGCCATGTTGCCTTCGGCGCGAGTTGCCAGCGAGAGCTGGAACCGCCACGGCGTGATTATCGAAGTCGCAAGCCTCGACGAAGCTCCGGCGCTCGCCAATGCGCTTGCTGCCGAACACATCGAGATCGCCACTGCCGATCCCGAAGCCCTGTTTGCGCAGATCCGCCATGCCGGATCGGTATTCCTTGGCCGTTTCACTCCCGAAGCCGTGGGCGACTATGTAGCGGGGCCGAACCATGTCTTGCCGACTGGACGGCGGGCGCGGTTTTCCTCGGGCCTGTCGGTGCTCGATTTCATGAAGCGCACCAGCTTCATCCAGCTCGATGAGGCAGCGCTCAAGGCAATCGGCCCTGCCGCAATCGCCCTTGCCGAGGCCGAGGGCCTGCCTGCCCATGCGCGTTCGATCGAAGCGAGGCTCGGCATATGAAGGCGCGCTCCAAAGCGCGGGCCGCCGCCCGGCTCGCTGCGGTGCAGGCGCTTTACCAGCACGAGATGGAAGCTACCCCGCAAGCGCGGCTGCTCGATGAGTTCCACCAGCACCGGCTTGGCGCGCAAATCGACGACGATCTTTATGCGCAGGCCGAAACCGACTTTTTCGACGACGTCGTCTCGGGCGTTCTGGCGCGGCGCGAGGAAATCGACGCACTGATCGCGGCGCGGCTCGCGGACGGATGGACGCTTGCCCGGCTCGACAAGACCATGGCGCAGATCCTGCGCGCGGGCGCTTACGAGCTGCTCGCCCGCCCCGATGTGCCGACCGGTGCGGCGATCAGCGAATATGTCGATGTCGCGCATGCCTTTTTCGAAAAGGCCGAGGCACGGTTCGTCAATGGTGTGCTGGACGCGCTGGCCAGGGATGTGCGCTCCTGAAGACCTCGTCTCCCTGAACTCATTTCAGGGTCCATTTGACCGGGGGGATGATGGATGCTGAAACGAGTTCAGCATGACCAATGAGCTGAAATTCATCCAGTCCCTGCGCGCTCTGGCCAGCGATCCGGCCGCGCGCAATCTAGACGATGACTGTGCGGTGCTTGAGGTCGGGGGCGAAAGCCTTGTCCTTACCCACGACACCATGGTCGAGGGCGTGCATTACCTGCCGGGGCAAGACCCCGCCGATCTCGCCTGGAAGCTGGTATCGGTAAACATGTCCGACCTTGCCGCCAAAGGCGCGCGCCCGCTCGGTGTCCTGCTGGGTTACATGACCAGCGAGAACGACGCCCGGTTTGTCGAAGGACTGCGGGAGGCGCTCGATCACTATGGCGCGCCGCTTCTGGGCGGCGACACCGTCGCAGGACCGGGCCCGCAAGTGCTGGGCCTGACCGCGATCGGCAGGGCCAGCCACCGACCAGTGCCATCACGCAGCGGCGCGCGGCCCGGCGATACCATCTGGGTAACAGGCCGGCTTGGCGCGGCAATGCTTGGGCTCGAAGCTCTCAAGCGGGGCAGCGGCGATAGCCTTGCCTATCGTCGGCCGCAGGCTCGGCTCGCCGAAGGCATCGCGCTTGCGCCGTGGGTCAGCGCGATGATGGACTTGTCTGATGGCCTGCTGCTCGATGCATGGCGCATGGCCGAGGCCAGCAAGTCCAGCTTCGCGCTGGCTAGCGCTGCCGTGCCAGTCGCGGTTGCGGAAGCACGGCGCGACGAAGCGCTGCGCTGGGGCGACGATTACGAGCTGCTGTTCACCCTTCCTGCCGGTGAGACGCCGCCAGTCGCGGCAAGCCGGATCGGCGAAGTGCACCCGCGCGGCGATGCGCCGCTGCTCCTCGATGGCATGCCTCCCGAAGGCAAGCTCGGCTACGAGCACGGCTGAAATCCGCGCAAAAATAGGCTTTCGGGCGTTGCATTGACGCGAATCGGCCCTATAGCGGCCCGGCTTGCCCCGCTCCAGGCGGGGCTTTCGCTATGGACAAACCAACAAGGGGGAGCGTCCCGTGAATCTCGTCGCGATCGCCATCGTACTGGGCTTTGTCGCCTTGCTCTACGGCTTCATTACCAGCCGTCAGGTGCTAAGCGCACCAGCTGGCAACGAAAAAATGCAGGAAATCGCCGCCGCCATCCAGGAAGGCGCACAAGCCTACCTCAAGCGGCAATATACGACCATCGCCGTGGTCGGCGTCGTTGTTGCCGTGATCGTCATGGCCTTCCTTGGCCCTATTCCGGCAACTGGCTTCGTGATCGGCGCGATCCTCTCGGGTGTGGCCGGTTTCATCGGCATGAACATCTCGGTGCGCTCCAACGTGCGAACCGCGGCTGCCGCGCAAACCGGGCTGCAGGCAGGTCTGACCCTGGCGTTCCGC
>JBIPOX010000326.1:0-2735 GCA_044378785.1 Novosphingobium sp. | reverse complement strand
CCGCCAACATCATCGGGCTGGTACCAGGACTTGGTTTCAAGACCGCAATGAAAGTGCTCGATCGCGGCCGCATCCACCTTGCCGCGCTGTCCTCGGGCATGTGCCACCGGCTGGTGAAGGAAAGCGTCGACTATGCGGTCGAGCGCCAGCAGTTCGGCAAGCCGATCGCTGCTTTCCAGCTGGTCCAGGGCCTGATCGCCGACAGCCAGACCGACGCCTATGCCGCCTGGTGCATGACCATGGCGACTGCCGATCGCTTCGATCTGGGTGAACGGGTGTCGCGCGATGTCGCCTCGACCAAGTACTTCGCCACCGAGGCGCTGGGTCGCTGTGCTGACCGCGCCGTGCAGATCCACGGCGGCGCGGGCTATATGGCCGAATACAAGGTCGAGCGGTTCTATCGTGATGTGCGCCTGCTGCGGATCTATGAGGGTACCAGCCAGATCCAGCAGACCATCATCGCCAAGGCGCTGCTGCGCGAAGCAGGGATGAAGGTCTGAACAGGCCACAGTCGGGGGAGGAGCAAGCCGGACCATGTCGGACGTAACAACGCTAGGCGTGGTCGGCGCCGGGCCAATGGGCCAGGGCATCGCCCAGATCGGCCTGCAGGCGGGGCTCGAAGTCGTGCTCTATGATCTCAATCGCGAGGCGCTGGAGAAGTCGGCAGCAGCGATTTTCGGCTTCATCGAAAAGCTAGAAAGCAAGGGCAAGCTGGAAGCAGGCGCGAGCCAAGGCGCACGCCAGCGGCTCACTCTGGCAAACGACATTGCCGATTTCGCCCGCTGCGAGGCAGTGATTGAAGCAATCATCGAGCGGCTGGAGCCCAAGCAGAAGCTGTTCGCGCAGCTTGAGGGCGTGCTCGCTCGCGACGCGATCATTGCTTCCAACACGTCCTCGCTCTCGGTTGCCGAGATTGCCGCCGGCTGTTCGACCAAGGACCGCATCTGCGGCTTGCATTTCTTCAATCCGGTGCCACTGATGCGGCTGGTCGAGGTGGTCGTTGCCCCAGGCACCAGCCAGGCGGTTGCCGATCGGGCGGTCGCGCTTTCCCACACGATCGGCAAGGAGCCGGTGGTGGTCAAGGACGGGCCAGGCTTCCTCGTCAATCTGCAAGGCCGCGCCTATGCGCAGGAAGGCCTCCAGATCGTCCAGGAGGGGGTCACCGATCCCGCTACTGTCGACCGGATCATGCGCGATGCGATGAATTTCCGGATGGGACCGTTCGAGCTGATGGACCTGACCGGGATCGACGTGAACTATCCCGCCTCGACCTACATCTACGAAGGCTACCAGCACGATCCGCGCCTCAAGACGACGACGCTGCACGCGCTGATGTTCAATTCGGGCGACCTGGGCCGCAAGACCGGCAAGGGCTTTTTCGACTATTCGGGCGACGCGGGCTTCGCGCCCTCGCCCGCCGCTTCTGCAAATCCGCCAAGCCTGCGCCCGCGCATCGGCGAGGCTTCAGCCGATCTGGACGCTCTCGCCAGCGATCTCGCCTGGAGCCAGGGCAATGACGTCACCCTGATCGCGCCAATCGGTGAAGACTGCTCGACCGCCGCCGCGCGGATCGGCCTCGACCCCCGGTCCACGGTCGCGGTCGACTGCACCGCACGCACCAACATGCACCTTACCGTCATGGCCGCGCCGGGCGGCGGTGCCATGGCCGAACAGGTTGCCGATTGGCTGCGCGGCAAGGGTTTCAAGGTCGAGCATATCAAGGATTCGCCGGGGTTCGTGCTCCAGCGGCTGCTCGGCATGATCGCTAACCTCGGGTGCGAGCTGGCGCAGATCGGCGTCGGCAATCCTGCCGATATCGACACGGCGATGAAGCTGGCACAGAACTACCCGAAAGGCCCGATGGAGATTGCCGACTGGATCGGCTTGGACAATCTTCATGCCATCATGCTCAAGTTACAGGCGATCACTGGATCGGACCGCTACCGCCCCTCGCTGTGGCTGCGCCGTCGCGCCATGCTGGGCCTGTCGGTCTATGAGGCCGACTAAATGTACAACCTGCTGAGCGGGATGACCGTGGTCGAGGGTGCGGCGTTTATCGCCGGGCCAAGCTGCGGCCTCTATCTCGCCCAGATGGGTGCGCAGGTGATCCGTTTCGACGCGATCGGCGGCGGCCCTGACAGCAAACGCTGGCCGCTCGGAAACGAAGGGCAGAGCCTCTATTGGGAAGGGCTGAACAAGGGCAAGCGTTCGATCGCGCTCGACCTTGGCAGGCCCGAGGGGCGCGAGCTGGCACAGCGCCTCGCCACGTCCGGCGACAGACTTTTCGTCACCAATTTCCCGGCCTTGTCGGCGCTGCGGGCCGACCTGATCGCGCTGCGGGTGATGGGCTGGTCGGATGGCAGCCCTGCAGTCGACTACACGATCAATGCCAGCGTCGGGGTTCCCTACATGACTGGCCCGGCAGACGATCCGCGCCCGGTCAACCATGTGCTTCCGGCCTGGGACCTGCTGGCGGGCGGTTATGGTGCCTTTGCCCTGCTCGCCGCCGAGCGCGAGCGCGCCACGTCGGGCAAGGGCCGCGAGATCAGGCTGTCACTGGCCGATCTGGCCGCTGCAACCATGGGCAATCTCGGCAACGTCGCCGAAGTAATGGCCACTGGCACAGACCGGCCACGCAGCGGCAACAACCTGTTCGGCGCTTTCGGGCGCGATTTCGTCAGTGCCGACGGGGTACGGGTCATGCTCGTGGCGATCACGCCCAAGCAATGGAACGG
>JBIPOX010000325.1:0-2749 GCA_044378785.1 Novosphingobium sp. | reverse complement strand
ACCCAGCGGCCCCATGTGGTTGATCCGCGAGGCATAGGTCGACAGCACCGGGCGCGCCAGGTCGAGCGCCGCCGCCTCGCCGCCGACCATCAGGGTCAGCTCGCCATTGACGGCCTCCGCCGCGCCACCGCGGAAGCAGGCATCGAGCACGGCGACGCCTGTCGGGGCCTTCTCGCCCAGTTCGCGCGCCAGCACCGGCGAGCCTGTGGTGTGGATCGCCAGCACCGCGCCTGGCTGCATTGCTGCGAGCATGCCGCCCGCGAACATCACTTCGCGCACCTGCGCATCGCTGAACAGGCAAAGGCAGACAACCTGAGCATCGCGGGCAATCTCGCCATAGTCGCGCGAGAGGCGCGCCCCGGCAGCGGCAACCTCGTCCTTGCCCGCACCGCGATCGTAGCTCGTCAGCGAATGGCCCGCGCCCGCCACCTGCAAAGCCATATGCTTGCCGATCTCGCCAAGCCCGACCCAGCCTACCTGCATTCCCATTTCCCCCGTCAATTCAGCACAGCGCCAGCACAACGCGCGATGCAGCGGTTCGGTCGCGATTGGAATTGATCCGTTGCGCCGCTTGCCAGCCCGAGGTGGTGCTAAGCCATTCGTCGCGTGCTGTCATCAAGATGGCTGGTCCGCGCATTCCGTGTGCGCACCGGCTTGCCAGGCCCGGTAGTTTTCGCCAGACTGGCATGGATTTGCACCACGCGGTTGACGATGGGGAGGGGGACCGTGGTCGGGGAAACGATTTCGCTGCTTCACCTGATTTTCTTCGCGGCGCTATTGCTGGCCGTGATCGGGTTTTTTCCCGCAGTCGATGCCTTGGCCGATTGGAACGAGTCGCGGCGGCGCAGGGCCGAATACAAGACACAGCGCGAGCACGAGCGGCGCTACTGGAAGCGCAAGTTCATCTGGTCGGTGTTTTCAACCAAGCGGGTGCCGCGCCTCACCGACCGGCGCGACGCGGGCTGAGCGCTGCCAAGGTCAGGACGGAGTTGCTGCCGTATTTGCGGATGTGGAAGCGCGCCGCGTCAGCCAAATTCTTGAAACGGCTTTCAGTCCTTGACTCTGGCCGCTGCTTGCGGATGAACCGCGTCCGGAAAACCGAACACGAGACGGGATATGACAGGCCAGGTTGCGCTGGTAACAGGCGCGGGCGGCGGCCTGGGTAGCGCCACCGCGCTGCGCATTGCCGAAATTGGCGGCGACCTGGCCTTGCTCGACGTCTCGAGCGAGGTTTTCGCAGAGACCGCTGCAAAGGCACGCGCAATGGGCCGCAAGGTGCTCGAACTGCCGCTCGATCTCACCGACCGCGCGCAATGCGCCCAGGCCATCGAGCAGACCGTCGCCGAGTTCGGCAAGATCGACGCCCTGTGCAATGTCGCCGGGGTGCTGCGCTGCGGACGCAGCGAAGAGGTGACCGAGGCCGACTGGGACATCGTCATGAAGGTCAATCTCGAAGCGCCGTTCTTCCTGTCGCGTGCGGCCGTGCCTCACATGCTCGAAAAGGGCGGGGCGATCGTCAACGTGTGCAGCACCGCCGCCTACAATGCGCAGGGTTTGTTCTCGGCCTATTGCGCGAGCAAAGCAGCCCTCGTGCACCTGACCAAGACGATGGCGGTGGAATACATGAAGACCCCGATCCGGATCAACGCAGTCGCGCCTGGCGGCATGGACACAGCGCTGGCTGGCGAGGCACACCCGGCCTTCGCGATCGATCCCCAGATCGTCGGACGGCTCGGCACCGTGCGCGGCATGTGCGATATCGAAGATGTCGCCGACATGGTCGCCTATCTTGCCAGCCCGGCCTCACGTTCGATGCAGGGCTCGATCGTGCTGGTCGACAAGGGTGAGATCATCTGGTGAAGCCAGACTAACCCTCGGCCTCCAGCGCACGGATCCGCGGCAGGGTCTGCTCGAGCAGCTTCAGACTCTTCCAGCCCTCCTCGGGCGCAAGACCGCCCAGCAGCGGTTGCAGGGTGATGCCCGCGCGGTTGGGCAGGCTGCGCATCCGCTCGATCAGCATGTCTGGCGTCCAGGCGACGAACATGCCCGAAGCGCGCAGCCTGGCCGGGTCATCCAGCCCCTTGAACGGCGAGTTCGACGCCTCGCCGACCTGCGCCGACCAATCCGCATAGGAGCTGACGACGTGGGCGGCATGCCGCTCGATCACTTTCCAGCCTGCCTCGGCGTCTTCGCACAGATGAATGCCCTGGGGCATGCCCGGGGTCGGACGGTTATAGCGGCGCGGCTTGCGGCCAAGCTTCTCGCATTCAGCCAGATAGATATCGACAAGGTGCCCGCTGGTCGGTCCGAAACCGACATCGAACCTGGCCGCCCGGCGCGCTGCCGTGGCGATGCCGCCGCCAACCAGCAGGATCTCGTGCGGATCGCGCGTCGGCAAGGGGCGCACGAAAACCGGCCTGCCCTGATAGTCGAAGCTCTCGCCCTTGAGCGCGCGCAGGATCACCTCGATCCCCTCGTCCATGTTCTTCGCCCGGTCGGCCAGGGGCTTGCCGAACATAGCAAATTCGCTCGGCACATATCCCGCCCCGAGAATCACCCCGAGCCGACCGCGCGCGATCAGGTCGAGCACTGCGATCTTTTCGGCAATATCGACCGGATCGTTCAGCGGCAGGATCACCGCGCCAAGCATGAACTGGATACGTTGGGTAACCGCTGCCATGGCGCCTCCCAGGGTGAAGGGCTGCGGCAGATAGCCGTCGGGCGAGCCATGATGCTCCATCAGCACGAT
>JBIPOX010000323.1:0-2764 GCA_044378785.1 Novosphingobium sp. | reverse complement strand
AACTGCCCAGGACCAGGGCGAGATCGGCTCCCGCGACGATCCCATCGCCGTCCAAGTCGCTGGTGCAGGCATCAGCTTGCCCGAATACTGAACCCGACATCGCCACGGCCAAAACAGCCAACATCAGGCGTGCAACGAGCGACTTCAGGTTACTCGGGATGAGTGCGGTCATAATGGTGCTCCCCTCTTCTAGTTCACTTCAGCGCAACGCCGCCGGCGAGGTTGCCAAGGTCGAGGCAGGGGTAGGTTGCTTCGGGCTCGCATCCGCCTTCCTGGCCCCATGCGTTCAGCACGAAGGAGAGGTCGGCTCCATCGACCTTGCGGTCTCCGTTGATGTCGGTGCGGCAGGCGAAGCCGTTGCCACCAGGCGGTGGGGGGATCTCGATCCAATTGTGCTGCCCACCGCAGTTATTCGTGGTCAGGTAGTAGGCACCGCAACTGTTGTAAGCTTGCGAATAGGCGACGCCTCGCATTTCCATTCGGCCGTCGGACCAAAGCCGAGTGAAGACCAGCATGTTGTAGTAGTCCTTTACAACCCCCATCCAAACCACCGTCGGCCCCGCCTGCGCACTCGCTGCTGAAGCAAGTGCCGCAGCAGCCGGTGCAGTCGATGCAGACGCCGTAGCTGACGATGCGAGCCCAGAGAGCAGGGGATGCAGGGCGATTCCGAGGCCAAGGATGGCGAGGCCTGCGCCGGTCGAGATGTTCTTCATGGTGTTGTCCTCCCGGTCACGGGTTGATGAGGTTCAGTGGGCAGTCGGATTGCGGGAACGGCACGCGCGGCGCATCGCCCCAGTTGCCGAGGACAGAGGCGAGGTCGGCACCGTCGACGAGCTCATCAGCGTTGATGTCGGCAGCTGCCTTGAAGCCCGCGTTGGGGGAGGAGATCACGATCCAAGGGCTCACACAGGTGATGCCATTGGCACAAGGCGTGAAGTAACCGGTGGCTGGATCATCTCGCTTGAATGCAACTCGCCTCATCTCGACGGTTCCATCGGACCATGCCCGGTAGATGCGGTCGACCATACTCGTTGATGATGAACCGATGGTGCTGCCGGACTGGGTTGTGTCCGAGCCGATCCCGTACCACACCACGGTCGGCCCCGCCTGCGCATTCGCCGTTGCAGCCACCGCCGCGGCAGCAGCCGGCATCGAACTCGCCGCAGCATGCGCCTGCTGCCCGTTCTGCATCAGCAGCGCTCCGCCGATCATGCACAGTCCGACGCCGCACAGCGTGACCGCTCCTGCCATAGCGTTCTTGCTCATTTCTGTTCTCCGGTTCGTACATAGCCAACGTCATGGCACTCTCCGCCCGACGGAGGGGTGAGTTGCCTGCCCAAATGTACTCCCCGAAACCCTGGGTTGAAAGCAATTTGTGCAGGTCAGGGGCGGGATATCGGGCGAGGTAGGTGCAAGGATCAGCTCACGCGCCACACGAGCGTGGGGCGGATCCGCGTGCAGAACACCGACTCGCACCGAAGCGAACGCTCGTGGGCCTTGAACTCGACGCCGACCGGAGCCGATAGGGCAGGCGCCTTCCAGAGCAGCTCCTGCGGCGCATCCCCGGTCATGCGCGCGCCGTCGGTCACGAAGAGCCCGTTCGGCGCTAGTTTGAGGAGGACTCGGCCGAGCAGCGGCTCGTCGAGCCACCGGATTCCACTCGACCCCTCGCCATCCTGGGGTCCATCGCGGCGGAAGAAGAACACCGCGATGCTCTCGACATGGTTGAGCGCCTCGACGGCGTCGTATTGATGCCAGATAAAGGGAAGCGGTGCGCCATCGCTGCCGATGCGCTTCGCGAGGTACTCGTGTCGCGTGCCACGGTCGGCGATGGTGGCTCGGGGATCGATCTTGCGCACACCTGAGGCGTGCGGCGGCGAGAGTTCCGGCGTGAAGCGGTGCGGCGACTCGCGCTGCAGTTCAAGTCGCCAGCGGCGACGCAGGCCCGCGGCGACTCTGTGGTCGGGGTCGGCTCCGTGGACGGAGTCGGCGAGGTGGGCGAAGCCCTCCATCGCCGTCAGGAGGTCCGTTGTGCCGCAGCAGGGGTAGAACAGGCTGCGAGTCAATCGACTGCTACCTCAGTAACCAGCTGGCCGCCGGTACCTCTGCTCAACTTGCTATCGCGCAACAGCACGGCCCACCCCTCGATGATCGCCCGCAAGTCAAACGGCGACAGCATCAGACCCTTGACGACGAAGCGATCGTGGATAGTCGCATATCGCGGCTTGCCGGTTGGAGTCGGCTCCTCATACTTCGGGTTTGTTGTCGCGAACACAAAGCCGACAATGGCCCCGCGGGCAGCTGATCGTGGATCACCGGGGGGGAAATCTGCGCCAGCGAGGAGCCATACGTTTCCATGCGCCAGCGCATTTCGGAACTCCCGAATCGCGTCGGCGATAGTCATGATGTTGCCATCCTTGTTCGGTAGCAGCGCCGACTTGCCTTCTGCGATGATCTCACGGAACAGTGTTTCACTCCCAGCGATCTTGTCGGAGAGGTGGAAACTGAGCGGATCCCAGACCCAGTGATCCGGCGGAGTCCCGGGGTATTCTCTCCTGATCTGCTCACGCAATGTGGGGAGCGCCGTCCTCAGCTTTTGGCGGAGAAACTCCCGCACACCTGCGAGCTGCCTTTCCGTGCCGCCGGTTGCTATGTGCACCTGGGTTCCGTTCGCGAATTGCCTATCAGCAGTTGCCGTCACGATGGTCCCCCCGATCGAGAGGAGCTTCGTGCAGGCATTCCCGGCCTCGGCAAAAGGCCGCTT
>JBIPOX010000321.1:0-2776 GCA_044378785.1 Novosphingobium sp. | reverse complement strand
ACTGCGCACGCTGCGCCGGATCGGGCACCATCATCACCATGCGGGTACCCGGCACCACCTTGACCGGCGCGGCAAGGAACCGGTCGAGCGTCTCACGGTCCCACACCAGGCCCGAACCCTTGAGCGCAGGCGAATAGGGAAAGCCTGCGACATGCCCGGCCTTGGCCCCGACCACGCCAAACAGCGAAGGCCCAGCGCCGTTCTTGCCCGGCTCGACCATGTGGCAGGTGCGGCATTGAGCAAAGACGGGCGGAGTTACAGCGATAGTGGTGCCCTGCGTGGCGGCAGGAGGGCTGGAGGCCTCGGCAGGCGCGGCGGCCTCATCCTGCGCCGACCCACAGGCGGCCAGCAAGAGCGATGCTCCCGTCAGGAGAGCCAGGGTTTTCGTTTTGCGCATTTGAACTCCTGCCTTTGGCTTGGCCCGCCGATAGCCTGTTTTGCGCCAAACAGGAAAGTGCGATTGCAAGCAACGGTGTTGCACGAAGCGCACGCAGGCGCGCCTTTCGGTGGGCGGTTGGCCGAGCGCTCTTCCCAGGCGCTGCCCGCGCGCCTATCCGACGCGCCTTTATGCCGGTGCCCGAAGCCTCTAACCCCTGGCGCAGCGAGATGCGCGCCATGCTGCAACTGGCAGCGCCGCTGGCGCTCGCCAACCTGTTGCAGATGCTGGTGCACGCGATCGACGTCATCTTCGTGGCGCGCCTGGGCGAAATGCCGCTCGCCGCTGCCAGCCTCGGCGTGTCGGTATTCGGACTGACGACCTGGAGCCTGTCTGCGCTGGCAGGAGCGTCGGCGGCGCTGATCGCTGCCGAAATGGGCCGCCGCAAACACGCGGTGCGCGAAGTGCGGCGATCGGTGCGTATGGCGCTGTGGCTGTCAGTGGCGCTCGGGATCGCTGGCATGGCGTTGTGCGCAAATGGGGAGCGCTTGCTGCTGGCGAGCGGTCAGGAGCCGGCCGTTGCGGCGATGGCGGGCGATTTCATGGCTATCATCCTGTGGGCAATGATCCCGATGATCGCGACCAGCGTGCTGCGCATCTTCGTCGCCGCGCTTGGTAAACCGGGTTATGCGACGTTGATCACGCTGATCGCCATCGCGGTCAACGCCTTTGGCAACTGGGTGTTCGTCTATGGCAACCTTGGCGCGCCAGCACTAGGGCTGCGGGGCTCGGCAATATCGAGCATTGCCACCTCGGCAGCGATGCTGGTTGCCTATGTCGTGGTCATCGGGCGCGACCGCAAATTGCGGCGCTATCGCGTGTTCGGGAACTGGTGGCGGCCTGAATGGCGGCGATTGAAAGACATTCTCGCGATCGGCACTCCAGTGGCGCTGACCGTGCTGGCCGAGGCGGGGCTGTTCAGCATGGCCGCCCTCGTCATGGGGCGGATCGGCGAGACCGAGCTTGCCGCTCACACCATAGCGCTCAATATTGCCTCGCTCACCTTTCAGGTGCCGTTCGGCATCGCCCAGGCAGCGACAATCCGGGTTGGCTTCCACTTCGGCGCGGGCGACAGCGCCAATGCCGGACGCGCCGGGTGGAGCGCGCTGGTGCTTTCGGTAGGTTTCATGGCGCTGATGGCAGGCGCGATACTGCTGTTGCCGATAACCATCCTGCGACTCTACGTCGATCCCGCTGCGCCAGCCAATGCCGCGATGGTCTCCTTTGCGCTGCAATATCTGCTGATCGCAGCTGCCTTCCAGCTGTTCGACGGTGCCCAGGCGGTCGCGGCAGGTGCGCTCAGGGGCCTTCAGGATACCCGCATGCCGCTCGTCATTGCCCTGTTCGGCTACTGGGCGGTCGGTTTCGCGACCTCGGTTGTGCTGGGCTTCTATTCGCCGCTTCGCGGCACCGGTGTCTGGCTGGGCCTTGCCTTCGGCCTCGTCGTGGTTGCCGCCATGCTCACCTGGCGTTGGCACCGACGCGAGAGGCTTGGCCTGCTCCGCGCCTGAACACGCCGAAAAAAGAGTCGTTCCCGCAGCTTGACGGGCCGCTGTTACCAACCCATATGCCCGACTGTTGGCACTCCCGGTTCGAGAGTGCCAAAATCCATCATGAGTTCAAATCAGGAGAGTATCCCATGAGTTTTCGTCCGCTGCACGACCGTGTACTCGTGCGCCGCGTCGAAGCCGAGGAAAAGACGGCTGGCGGCATCATCATTCCCGACAGCGCCAAGGAAAAGCCCGCCGAGGGCGAGATCGTGGCGGTTGGCGACGGCCTGCGCGACGATGACGGCGACCGTATCCCGCTCGACGTCAAGACCGGCGACCGCGTGCTGTTTGGCAAGTGGTCCGGCACCGAGGTCACCGTCAACGGCGAAGAGCTGCTGATCATGAAGGAAAGCGACATCCTGGGAATCGTTGGCTGATCGCCACGCCCGCTTTCCATCAACCCAACACATTTCAAGAGGAATAGAAAATGGCTGCCAAGGACGTGAGATTTGGCCGTGACGCCCGTGAGGAGATTCTCAACGGCGTCAACATTCTCGCCAATGCTGTGAAGGTCACGCTCGGCCCCAAGGGCCGCAATGTCGTCATCGAAAAGAGCTTCGGCGCCCCGCGCATCACCAAGGACGGCGTCACCGTCGCCAAGGAAATCGAGCTCAAGGGCAAGTTCGAGAACATGGGCGCGCAGATGCTGCGCGAAGTCGCCAGCAAGACCAACGACATTGCCGGCGATGGTACGACTACCGCGACCGTGCTCGCTCAGTCGATCGTGCAGGAAGGCATGAAGTCGGTTTCGGCCGGCATGAACCCGATGGACCTCAAGCGCGGCATCGAC
>JBIPOX010000322.1:0-2776 GCA_044378785.1 Novosphingobium sp. | reverse complement strand
TTCGCGCCGGGCATGGCGCGCCATGGTGAGAAGAAAACTTGCCACCCGTTCGCTGGCGCTCTTGCGACCGAGATTCACCGCATTCTCGCGGCAGCGTTCAAGCCCGTCGACGACGCTGCTGAACACCGCCTCGAGGACTACCGGTTCCTCGCGCACAGCAGCCAGCAAGTCCTGCCGCGAAAAGGCCAGCAGGTCGCATTGGTCAATAGCGACGATCACGTAGGCGTGGTCGCAGCGCAGCGGCACATCGACGAGATCTCCGGCGAAATGGAAAGCGACTACCTGCTCGCGGTCGCCGGGGGTCCGGGCGGCAAGCTTGGCGTGGCCTTGCACGACAAAGGCCAGCATGTCGCGGTCGGCGGCGAGAGGGGCGGCATGTCCTGCCGGCACACAGATGACCTGGCCCAGCGCAGCAAGCCACTGCGCAAGCGCGTTATGTCCGCCCTCGCAGGCACAGTCGCCGCAGACGGCGCGGGTAAATCGCGCAATGCTCTCGATAAGATTCATCATGTCAGTCCACACGCCATGGTGCACGACATGACCTGGATCGCCGGAGGGATCCTTGATCCAGAGCAATTATCGGATGATTCTATCCCGCACCGGTCGTTGCGAACATCGCCCGCAGTTCGGCCTTCATGATCTTGCCGCTGGCGTTTCGCGGCAAGGTCTCGTCCATGAACAGCACCCGCACCGGCACCTTGAACTTGGCGATCCGCGCGGCGACGTGCTCGCGGAGCGCGCTTTCGTCGAGCGCGCTGCCCGCTGCCAGCCGCACCACTGCCGCCGGTTCCTCCCCCAGCACCGGGTGCGGCACGCCGACCACTGCGGCGTCCATCACATCCGGGTGCTCGAAGATCGCGTTCTCGACCTCCAGGCAGTAGATGTTCTCGCCGCCACGGATCACCATGTCCTTGGCCCGGTCGACAAGGGTGAGATAGCCCTCCTCGTCGAGCTTGCCGAGATCGCCAGTGCGCAGCCATCCCTCGACGAAGGTCTCGGCGCTGGCGTCCGGGCGGTTCCAGTATCGCGTCACCACCTGCGGGCCGCGCGCCCACAGCTCGCCTACCTTGCCGGTTGCCAGCACAGTCACCCCGTCGTCGGGATCGCGAATCTGCAGGCGGTTGCCGGGAACACAGGTGCCAGCGGTTTCGGGATGGGTTTCGTATTCGGGCCCGCTTGCGGTGGTGAAGGTCGCAAGGGTTTCGGTCATGCCCCAGCCAGTGCCCATCCTGACGGTCGGGAACCGTGCCTTGATCCGCCGGGTCAGCTCCGCAGCAGCAGGCGCACCGCCATAGGCAATCGAGAAAAGGCTGGAGAGATCGGCGCTGGTCCGCTCCGCTTCCTCGAGCAATTGCCAGGCGATGGTGGGCACCCCGCCGGTGACATTGACCTTCTCGCGCTCGATCAGCCGCACGGCCTCGCCCGCGTTCCAGCGCGGCATCATCACCACCTTGTATCCGCCATAGGCGGCAAGGATCAGCTGGGTGACAAGGCCGGTTGCATGGAACAGCGGCACTGCAACAAGGTTGACCCGCTGCGGCACATCGAGCGGATCGACCGGCGGCGGCAGCGGCTGCTCCCAGCGCATCATTGCGCGCATGATCGGCAGGGCGACCGCACCGATGTTGTTGAGAATGTTGCGGTGGGTAGCGACCGCGCCCTTGGGCCTGCCAGTCGTGCCCGAAGTATAGAGGATCGCCACTTCGTCATCCGGCGTGAAGGCAATGTCAGGCAGGTCTGGTTGGGGCAGCGAGGCCCATTGGCCTGGCGCGCCAATGGCGTCTTCAAGCCGCACAATCTGCCCGTCTGCGGTAAGCGGTCCGTCGAAGCGGGTGACGAGGACCTGCTCCAGCGCCGGGCAGGCATCGAGATGCGGCGCGATCACTGCCAGCCGCTCGGCATCGACAATCGCCAGTTTCGCACCCGAATCGGCGAGCCCGAATTCCAGTTCCTGCCCCGTCCACCAGCCGTTCAGCGGGGTAACTATGGCGCCTGCCAAGGCAGCGCCATAGAACGCGACAAACCATTCGGGCAGGTTGCGCATAATGATGGCGACACGATCGCCTTTGGTCACGCCCTGATCGCGCAGCCGGCGGGCTAGCGCCGCGCTCGCCTTGCGGAAGTGCCCGTAAGTGATCCGTTCGTCCTCGTAGACCAGATACTCGCGCTCGGCGAATTTCGCGGTTGCATCGAACAACTCGCGGATGGTCTTGGGATATCCGGCAAAAACCTCGTAATCGCGGCCTTGAATCGTCACCGGCTCCATGGGGAAACGTCCGTCCGGTGCAGTCAGCAGGGCGTTCGCCTGCGCGATTGTCATCACCGGCTCGGCAAATTCGGCTGGCATTGCTCGCTTCTCCAGTTCAGCGCATTGGCGGGGCTGACAAGCTTAGTGTCCTTGCCCATAGTCCCGCAACGGCTGCGCTATGCAGCAAGAGGGAGAGCGACGGAAGATGTGGGATTTTGAAACAGACCCGGAGTACCAGGCCAAGCTGGACTGGGCCGACCGGTTCGTGCGCTCCGAGATCGAGCCGCTGCGCTACATTCTCGACAATCCCTACGACGTGCACGATCCCTATCGCAACGCGATCATCAAGCCCTTGCAGGCAAAGGTGCGCGAACAGGGGCTATGGGCGACGCACTTGCCGCCCGAGCTGGGCGGGCTGGGCCACGGCCAGGTCAAGCTTGCGCTGCTCAACGAGATCCTTGGCCGCGCCGCCAATGCGCCGATGATCTTCGGCTGCCAGGCTCCCGATACCGGCAATGCCGAGATCAT
>JBIPOX010000364.1:0-2780 GCA_044378785.1 Novosphingobium sp. | reverse complement strand
GACCGAGCCTTACTTCCATCCTTAAGAACAAACGCGCCGCAAACCTGCTCTCCGGACATCCGAAGCCCCAACCACAACTCGAATCAAACCCAACAAAGCCCCACCGAACCACTGGACCCAACCCCCCCAACCATGACACTCGCCCGGTCACGGTCAACCATCCTCCACCACCGCAATACCGCCACCTGTTTCAACCGATTCTCTCCCCACGCCATACGGTCATCCCTCGACCATACATACCCGCCCCGCAACCTCACGACATGGAGGGCCAACCATGGTGCGCAGGATGCACCGCACAACTCAGCGATGATGACACCCATTCCATCGGCCTCCGCGATCCTTCCAACCCAACCATTCGTTATCGACTTCGTGACGAGCAAGACAACCCGCCCACACACACCAACCTACACAATGACCTCATTCGTATCCATCGAACCAACGCGGACTACCACCGCTCCCAACGCAACGACGAGGAAATGCAACAGGCAACACACGGAACACTCCCAGACTATAAACCACTCACCACCTACATCAACACCCCCTCCGCGGCAAACATAAGCAGCACCATCGATCGCTACCAATACGACAGATACCAACGTCGCGGAGGTCGCTTACCCCAAGGCGACCACCGCCTCGACTACACGTACAACAGCCCGAACTTCAACAACATGACTCCAGGTAATCCTTACCGCCAATGGTTCCACAGCACGATCTCCAGATCCCACTACTCCCTCGGAGAAGCCACCGATCACTACAACCAATGGATCAGCGACCCAGACTACGGACCCAACCCACTCTCATACAGCCCCTCTACAGTCAGGAACCCACCAAACCCACCCCAGTTGCAACTCTCACCCCCATACCCTACCTCACCAGACTATGAACCAGACTCACCACCACCATCCAAAACCCCTACGCCCTACCCCTCCTCGGACGACTCGGATGATCCCGACTACCTCCGCAAAGAGGCACGTGCACAGACATTTGTGCAGGACATCCATACCTCCCCGGACGACTCCAACGCAGTCCTCGACAGCGGCGCCATGATGACTACCGCCCCCCGCCGCCTCCTCATGACCTCCCCGGAATGGGAGTCCAACATTCGCCCAGCCGCACCCGGGACAGCCATCCGCTATGGCAACATGGAAACAGAGCCCGTTGAAGAGGTATCCCACATCGGATCCTACGCCCTATCGATCGTCCCCAATCGATACCGTACCGCACTCGTCTGCGTGCACGACATCGTCGCCGCCGGTCACGTAGTAACTTTCACGCACCACGAGGCCATCGTCAGTGACATCGGCAGCGCGTACACTCTGCGTATACCTCGCATTCCCGATTCACGAGAATGGCGCGTTCCGCTCCACCTGCTAGAACGCCTTACAGACCTACGCGCCGCCCACCCCCTCCACCATGAACAGGTACACTCCATTGACCCAACCACCAATTGACAATTAGTACCTGCATCCCAGAGCGCACGCCTGCACGAAGTCCCTCGCAGCACCACCTCACGTGTCATGAGATTCCATCATCGGACCGCCCACCTTAACGAAGACCAAATGTGCATCGCCGTCAACACAACCTGGCGCAACACCGGCATCACGGACACAGACATCCGACGTGTGTTCTATCGACAACCATGCCTCGTGTGCGTCCTCGCAAAGCGAAACAGGGACAGCAAACTCATTTGGTCCAGAAAACCACCACCCCAACCCCCACCCATCTCTACCCAATCACCCTCGCCCACTATCGACAGCAAGGATATCAAACTACACGGCCACCGCGAGGACCACCAATGGTCCATCGGAGAATGTATCAGCTACGACAATGTTGGCCCAATCAACCCCGAAAGCATAGAAGGGTACCGGCAGTTTATCGCATTCCGGGACACACGCAGCAAGTACCTCTTCTGTTACCCGGTAAAAACTTGCAACGAGGAAACCTTCTTATACTACCTTGAGCGTGTCCTTCGCTTCTTCACCACTCGAGGATTCAAACCACGTGTTCTTCGGAGCGACTATTACACCACCTTTCGGTCCAACAAAGCAAACCTTTTCTACGAAGAACACCAATGCCGACACGAAAGCTCAGCGCCATATCAACAATGGCAAAACGCGGTTGAACGGGACATCCAAACCATTCTATCCAACGTCTCCGCAACAATTCATGGGCAGGACTTCCTACGTGCAGACATATGGGCCCATGCCCTCACCCACTGGACTCGGCTGCACAACTCCACCCCCCACACAGTCATCACGGACACACCCGCCCGTCTCATTGACCCGAACTTCCACGTCGACGCACACCACCAATACCGATTCGCATTCGGGGACTTACTCTGCTTCCCCCTACAAGACCACGAACGCCTGTGGAAGTTCGATGTTAAAAACGACATCGGTTTTTACGTGGGCGACGAGGACAGCGTCAAAGGAGGCTCCCTCATCTACATGCCCTACACCCACAACGTACTCACCCGGGGGAACGGACATCGGATACTCATCTCAGACATCCAACTACTACACTGGTACTCACAACGTCGCGACATCCGTCGCAACCCCTTACCATACTCAGTTGTCAAGGATGCAGTAATGGACCTCCTCGCCAACCGAGAAACCCCGGCAACCAAGTCAGAAACAACCCAGCTCCTCATAACCCCGGCCATCACCAAAGAGGGAGTCGTCATCGAACCACTGACACCAGCCATCATACAACACGCTGTCCCAACCATAGACCCCCCAGCCAAAAAGGACACAACTCCCAAACCGCGAACAGCACTTATA